>JBBQDE010000036.1:0-12394 GCA_038319425.1 Gemmatimonadales bacterium | reverse complement strand
GCGCGTCTCCAATGCCTTCTGGATGCGCTCCGCGGGCATCATCTCGTCGAGCGCGTCGTAAAGCGGGCGCAGATATGGGTCCACCTTGGCCTGCATGTCGCCCGGCAGGAAGCCCAGGCTCTCCCCCGCCTCCACGGCCGGCCGCGCGAGGATGATGCGCCGGACCCGCTTGCGCGTGAGCGCATCCACGGCGGCCGCAACGGCCAGGTACGTCTTGCCGGTACCGGCCGGCCCGATGCCGACGACGATGTCGTGTTCGGCAATCTTGGCGAGATACTCTGCCTGTCCGCTCGTCTTCGCCTGCACGAGCTTGCGCATGCCGGGCAGTGCGATGCGCCCGTCGGCACCGCTGCCGTCGCCGTTCGAACCGGCGCCATCGTCCTCGCTCAGGCGCAGCACGTCGTCGGGGCCGAGCTCCATGCGCTGCCGCGCGCGCTCCACCATGCGGCGCCCGATCTCCGTTGCCCGCTCCACGAGCTCCTGTGGGCCGCTGATCGACATCGCATCGCCGCGCAGCGCCACCTTCACCCCACACAGCCGGGACAGCTCCACCAGGTTGCTGTCGTTCACGCCAGCGAGGGTGAGCATGTCCGCCCCCTCGGTGGAGACTTTCTGCATCACTGAACCGTCGCTCACGTGGTCTCCACGTTGATGTGCAACTCCCGCAGGTCGGCCGACGGCACGCGCGTCGGCGCGCCTTCGAACAGGGCCCGCGCGGCGGTGGTCTTGGGGAACGCGATCACGTCCCGCAGCGACGAGGCGCCGGCGAGCAGCATCGTGATCCGATCGAAGCCGAAGGCGATGCCGCCGTGCGGCGGCGCGCCGGATCGGAGCCCTTCGAGCAGGAACCCGAAGCGCGCGCGCGCCGTCTCGTCGTCCACGCCCAGCAGGCCGAAGATCCTCGACTGCACGGCGGGGTCGCTGATGCGAATGCTCCCGCCGCCGAGCTCCGTACCGTTGAGGACCAGATCGTAGGCCTGCGCCCGTGCTCGCCACGGCTCGGTCGCCAGCAGCGGTACGTCGTCAGGATGCGGAGCCGTGAATGGATGATGCACCGCGCCGAGCGCGCCGGTCGCCGGATCGCGCTCGAACATCGGGAAGTCCGTCACCCACACGAACGCATTGACGTCCGCGGGCACGAGGCGCATCCGCTGGGCCACCTCCTGCCGCACGCGATCGAGCGCGGGATTCGAGACGCGGTCCTCGCCCGCGAGATAGAGGCCCAGCTCTCCCTCGGCGAGGCGCAGTCTCGCCGCGCGTCCTTCGTCCAGCACCTTGGCCGCCGCTCCCTCGAGCACGCCGTTGACGCGCTTCACGCGCAACAGGCCGCGCCCGCCCGCTCCCTTCACGATCGCGTCCAGCTCGTCGAGCTGCTTGCGCGACAGCGCCGCGCCGCCGGGGACGCGGATGCCGCGCACGCGCCCGCCGCCGTCGAGCGCCGCCGACGTGAAGGGAAGGTCCACGCCGCGGAACGTGTCGCTCACGTCCTCGATCTCCAGGCCGTAGCGCAGGTCCGGCCGATCCACCCCGAACCGTTCCATCGCGTCGGCGTAGGACATCCGCGGGATGGTCGGCGGCACGGTGCTGCCCCCCTCCTGCCACAGCGCCCGGATCATCGCTTCGGCAAGTCGCGTCACGTCGTCCTGCGCGACGAACGACGCCTCGATGTCGATCTGGGTGAACTCCGGCTGCCGGTCGGCCCGCAGGTCCTCGTCGCGAAAGCAGCGCGCGATCTGGAAGTAGCGGTCGAAGCCGGAGACCATGAGCAGCTGCTTGTAGATCTGCGGCGATTGCGGCAGC
This sequence comes from Gemmatimonadales bacterium, assembly GCA_038319425.1. GTDB lineage: Bacteria > Gemmatimonadota > Gemmatimonadetes > Gemmatimonadales > Gemmatimonadaceae > AG11. Next base: position 10,594 of record JBBQDE010000036.1, on the reverse strand, counting down.
GCGTAGAACTCCCCGATGTGCACGCGGCTGGGGACGAGATAGTCGCGCGCGCCCTCGGGAGTCGGCTTCGTGAGGATCGGCGTCTCGATCTCGAGAAAGCCGGCGTCGCTCAGGAAGCGGCGCGTACGCTGCAACAACCGGTGTCGGAGCACGAGGTTGTGCTGGAGCTCGTCGCGACGCAGGTCGAGGCAGCGATGCCGGAGCCGCAGCTCCTCGGTGGCGAGCTGCTCGCCCTTGCCCCGGGCGACCGGAATCGCCGGCGTCTCGGCCGGGCCCACGACGCGAAGGGAAATGGCTCGGATCTCGACGTCGCCCGTGGCCATCTCCGGGTTGCGCATCGCGGCGGGTCGCTCCACCACCACGCCTTCCACGAGCACGACCGTCTCGGCGCCAAGCGACGCGGCGCGACTCGCGAGCTCGGCGCCTGCGGTGGAAGGATCGAACGAGACCTGGACGAGGCCGGCCCGATCGCGAAGATCGATGAAGACGAGACCTCCGAGGTCGCGCGCCCGGTGAACCCAGCCACCGAGGCGAACGGTGGCGCCGACGTGCTCGGCGCGAATGGCGCCGCAGAGATGGGATCGATGAGTTGTGGCCAGCGCCGAATCAGACATCACGTGCGTGAAAGGGGAGAGACCGGCGCTCGCTGCATCACACGTGCGCTCGGTCACACTGCACGCCTAAACGTAGCGTCGGCAAGGGTGCGGGGGTAGCGCTCCGGTTGCTTTCCGGGCACTTGGCGACTAACCTCAAGTCCATGCGGCGCAAGACGTTCGCCGCAGGATGCGGCCTCGATGGCGCCGAGACCGCCGACGATACGTGGCACCGATGACCGACCGCGAAAATCTGCTGAATCTCACCCCCGACGACGCCGAAGCGCGCCTCGCCGCGGTGATGACCGAGCTCGGCCAGCCGGGCTACCGGGTCGGACAGGTCGTGCGCCGCCTCTGGCAGCTGCCGGCTCGTTCGTTCGCCGACATGACGGAGCTGCCGGCGTCGCTGCGTGCCTCGCTGGCCGAACGATTCGAGCTGCCGAGGCTGGACCTCACGGTAAGCCAGCTGTCCACCGACGGGACCCGCAAGTTTCTCTTTCGGTTGAAGGATGGCGAGGCGATCGAGACGGTCGCCATTCCCGACGGCAATCGCGTCACCCTCTGCCTCTCGTCGCAGGCGGGATGTGCGCTGAAGTGCGCGTTCTGCGCCACGGGCGCCATGGGGTTCTCGCGCAATCTCGAGGTGTACGAGATCGCCGGCCAGGTGCGCGAGATGCGGCTGCTCGACGAGCCGGTGACGGTGACCAACATCGTGTTCATGGGCATGGGCGAGCCGCTCATGAACTGGAAGGCGGTGTCGCCGACGCTCACCCTCCTCAACGATCCGCGGGCGCTCGGCATCGGTGCGCGGCACATCACGATCTCCACCGTCGGTGTGTTGCCGGGCATCGTGGCGCTGGGCGAACGGCCGGAACAGTTTCGCCTCGCGCTGTCGATCCACGCCCCGACGGACGAGCTCCGTGCGGACCTCATGCCGATCAACACCAAGTATCCGCTCGCCGATGTGATCGCGGCGGCCAAGGTGTTCGACCGTCGCGTGACCTTCGAGTACGTCATGCTGGGCGGCGTGAACGACGGCATCGAGCAGGCGCGTGCGCTCGGGCAGCTCGCGCGTGACTGTGGGGCGTTCGTGAACCTCATCCCACTGCATCCCGGCGGATCGCAGGGCTTCGTCCCCACGCCGGCCAACGAGATATCGCGGTTCGCGCGCCTGTTGCGCGACCGGGGCGTGGAGGTGGCGGTGCGCAAGAGCCGCGGCGTCGACATCGCGGCCGCGTGCGGACAGCTACGGGTCGAGCGGATGGGACGGCGGCCGCCACGTTCGTCCGAGCAGCACGGTGACGTCCAGGTAGCGTGACGAATCCGGCCGCGCCACGGCGCGCGCCGGCTGAAGGATGCCCGCGACCGAGGCGGCCCAGTCCGGGTGCCCCGAACGATCCAGCACCAGCGTCGTGTCGATGGGCGGGCTCGTGGTGCCGAGCTCCACGACGTCGAACCCCCGGTCACGCAGCAGTCGCGTGGCACGGCGCGCGAGCCCCCGCACCTTCGTGGTGTTGAGCACCTGTACGCGGATGCGGACGTCGGCGGGCGCATGCGGCCCGTCCTGGCGCGGGATCACGGACGACAGCGGACTGCGCACCACCTGCCGCGCGTGGAGCACCCACGTCGCCGCGCCGAGCACGAACAGCACCAGCAGCGCGCCGGCCGCGATCCGCAGGCGGTTCACCGTACTGTGTTCCAGAGCGCCACGGCTTCCGGGAAGAGGCGCATCCCTTCGCGGAGCGACCACTCGAGCCGTGCGCGCAACACCTGCCGAAAGGTCGCGTCGAAATCGTGGGGCACTTGCGACGCGAGATATGCGCGGTCGCTCCGCGAGAACTTTCGTCCCGGCTCGAGATAATCGGCCATGTAGAGGGCCCGGCCGAGCCGACCCCACTGTGCCGAGCCGACGGTGTGAAAGCGAACGGCATCGAGCAGCTCGGCGCGCGACTCCCCGTCCGCCGCCATGCGCGCCGCTGCCGCCGGGCCGTGCAGCATTTCTGTCGTGTAGCCGCTCGGGTCACCGGCGAGCACCCGGAGCTCGCTCTCCGGCGCATCGCGCAATGCGTCGTGAAGCACCCCCGCGTCGTGCCATGCCGTTGCCTCCGCCGCGGGGAGCGTGAGTGCGGTGGCCCAGGCGTCGAGCAGTGCCGTGACGCGCCCGATATGGGCCACGCGCTTCTCCGACGTGCGCGACCATGCGGGAAGCTCGTGAGCGATGTGCGTCATGCGGCGCGCGCCATGACTACTTCGAGCTCGGCGATCTCGTCGCGCCAGAATCTCCGCCCCGGCAGGCCGGGATGCGGGAGCGTGAGCGTCGGGGAGCACATCGCGACCGCGCCGTAGCGAACGATGTCGAGATCGATGATCCTCGCGCCCCAGCGCTCGCGGCGCCTGCGACCGAGCGCGCGCTCGATGCGTTGCAGCGCGTCGAGCAGGGCGAGTGGCGGCAGCGTCGTCTCGATGGCGAGCATCTGATTGAGGTACGGGCCCTGTGCGCCCGCGCCGAATGGCGGCGTTTCCTCCACTGACGAGAACGCGAGGAGGCGCGTGCCGGGCAACAGCGAGATCGCCGCGTACGCCGCCGCGAGCCAGCCGGCGCGCTGGCCCAGATTCGAGCCGAGCGCGATGAACGCATGCGTCACGTGCCCTGCTCCACGATGATCTCCGCGTAGGCGAGCGGACCGTCGAGCATGACGTGCGGCTTGCGGATGGCGACCCGCACCCACGCCACCTGCGGCAACGCCATCGCCCTTGCCGCGATCGCGTCGCCGAGCGTCTCGAGGTAATCGAGCGGTTCAGGGCGCAGGACGTCGCGCACGAGCGCGTAGAGTGTTCGATAGTCAAGAATGTCCGATGCGGGCAGCCGCCGGCGCACCGCGAGATCGACCTCGAGTGGCTGGGCCAGCTCGCGCTCGTGCGGCAGCACGCCCACGCGACGGTGGAAGCGCATGCCGGTGAGCCTGATTTCGAGACGACCGTCGGACGACTGCGGCACGATCACCCCACGCTGGTGATGCGGCGGGTGAGCTCGTTGAGGGAGATCGCGACGCCACGCAGCTCTTCCGTCGCGCCTTCGAGCTCGCGCAACGCCGCGGCCTGGTCACGTGCACTCTGGGTGACCTGTTCAGCGCCCTCCCGATTCCGGCTCGCGATGGCCGAGATGCGGCGCACGCGATCGCTGAGGTTCGCGAACGCCAGCTCCTGTTCGCGCGAGGTCAGCGCGATGCGCTGCGCCCCCGTGGCGGCGCTCGCCGTCGCGTCCACGATGAGATCCAGCGCGTGCCGTGCCTGCTCCGACAGCACTTCCACGTCCTGCACGATGTTCTCGCCGCGCGACATCTGGAACGCGACCCGCCGCATCTGCTCTTCGAAGGCGCTCACGATGTCACCCGCCTGGTCCGACGCGCGTGCGCTCTGCTCGGCCAGCTTGCGCACCTCGTCGGCGACGACGGCGAATCCCGCTCCGTGCTCGCCCGCGCGCGCGGCCTCGATCGCGGCATTGAGCGCAAGGAGGTTCGTCTGGTCCGCGAGCTCGCGGATCACGGCGATGAACTCCGTGATGCGCCGCACCGTCTGCGAGAGGCCCTGGATCTGGCTGCCGCTCTCGCCGACGAATGCCTTCGCGCCCACGAGCCGCTCGATCGCGGTGGCGATGGTGTGCCGGTGCTCGGACGCGATCTCGGTCGCCCGCTGGCTCTCCGCCGCGGCCGCGCTTCCGTCGCGCACCACACCCTGCGTGGCGGCGTGCAGTGCCTTCGTCACCTCGAGCGACTTGTCGACCTGCTCCCCTTCCTCCGCGATGCCGCGCGTGATCTCGCCGATCGTGCGCGCGACGGACTCGCCGCCGCCGCGCAACGCGCGGGCCGACGCGGTGAGCGTATCCAGCTGCGAGCTCACGCGCGTCATCGCCTCGAGCAGCGGGCGACGCAGGTCGTGAATGTGCAGCGTCGTCGCCAGCTGGTTGGCGAAGCGCCTGATCAGCGTCACTTCCTTCGACTGGTAGGTGTCCGCCTTGTGATGCTCCAGCTCGAGCAGGCCGAGCGTGCGATCGCCGAAGCGGAGCGGGAGCATGATCACGCTCAGCATCGTCGTGTCGCCCGGCGGGATGCGCTCGTCGCGCCGCGCGTCGCGCACGCTCACCGCCTCGCCGGTCTTGAGGGCCTCCTCGCGCAACCGGCCGAACGCATCGGCCGGCGTGCGAGGTTCCGCCAGGTAGCCTTCCTCTCCATCCCACACGAATTGCAGCGTCCCTTCGTCGAGCCGCGCGATGCGGAAGCGCTGCCAGTCCACCAGGCGATGCGCCAGCAGCTGGATGCGATGGAAGGCATCGGCGAGCTCCACGTCGGACGAGACGACCTGCTCCATCGCGAGGATCTTGTTGAGCTCCTCGGCGCCGATCGACTCCTCAAGGATCTTCTTGACGAGCATGCCCGAGCCGAGGAGCACGATCCCGACGACCGCCCATCCCATGGGGCGGATGTTGATCACGGTGAGCAGGATGACCGCCACCGCGATCGCGCCCGCGCCGAACGCGATCACCTCGTAGCGCAGGATGAGCGATTTCTCCTCGTCCACGAGCTTGTCGCGCAGGAGCAGCGTGAAGTACAGCAGCAAACGGCTGAGCAGGAAGTACGCGAGCACGAACGTGGCGAGCGCCGGCAGCGTGTCGGTAGTCAGCCCCGACTGGCTGCCGCTCAGCGTGACGACGCCCCACGCATAGATGCCGTACGCCGCGATGAGCGCGACGACTTCGCGCCCCGCGTTGATGAACGCCACCTGCACTCCCTTGCGGAGCAGCAGGCCGTCGGCGACGGCGATGCCGATCCACATCGCCAACGCCGTCGCCGGCGCGCCGACGATGAGGGCACCGGCGAGCGCGGGCATGAGCAGCAGATTGAGCGCGCCGTACTTCGTCAGGGGAATCTGTTGCAGCCGCAGCGCCACCACCGCCAGGGTGAGGATGCCGATCGCGATCCATTGCGCGGTCCACCCGCGATCGGCGATCAGTGCGGCGGCCAGCAGGGCGAGGCCCAACGTGCCGACGGCGCGGGCGTATCCGGCGAGGAACGCCCGCATCAGGCGGAGTCGATGGCGTGGCGCAGCGTCGTGGCGAGGCGAAGCGCCGCGTCCACGCTCTCGTTCGCGGCGCGCACGATCGCGCTGCCCACGACGACGCCATCCGCGAATGTCGCGACCGCACGCGCCTGCTCGGGGCGTGAGATGCCGAACCCGATGCAGAGCGGGAGCGACGTGACGGCCCGCAAGCGGGCGGCGGTCGCGGGCAGCTCCGGCGGCAGGTCGCTGCGCTCGCCCGTGACCCCGAGGCGGCTGATCAGGTAGACGAAGCCGCTGCCGGTGCGCGCGATCTCGGCCATGCGGCCGGACGGCGTGGTCGGTGCGACCAGCCGAATGAACGCGAGCGGGCTGCGGGCGAACCAGGATTCGCGCTCCGGATCGGCGCCGAGCGGGAGGTCGGTGACGAGCACGCCATGGGCGCCCGCGTCGGCGGCGCGGCGGAGCGCGTCATCCCCCCCGCGAAGGAGCGGATTGAGGTAGCTGAACAGCACCACGGGTATCGTCAGCCCGGCGTCCGAGATGATCCGCAGCACCTGGTCGAACCGCACTCCCTGATCGAGCGCGCTCTGCGAGCTCGCCTGGATGACCGCGCCATCCGCGAGCGGATCGGAGAATGGCACACCCACCTCGATCACGTCGGCGCCGGCGGCCTCCAGGCCCTGAAGCAGCGCGACGCTGCGCACGGGATCGGGGTGGCCCGCCGTCACGTAGGGGACGAACGCGCGTCGCCCCTCGTCCTTCAGCCGCGCGAAGCGCAGCGCGATCGCGTCAGAGGAAATAATCGCCGACCCTGATGCCATAACGATCCGGATTGTCCGTCTTGATGATGGTGCGCAGATAGACGCCTTCGCCGCTCTGCTCGGCCAGGTCGGCCAGGGTTCCCGGATGCATCAGGTTGCCCCGGTCGTCGCTGATCACGCGCACGATCGGGCGCGACAACATCTCGGGGATGGGATTGACGGCGTGCACGATGCCCAGCTCGAACGTATCCAGTACCACGAGCGTGCCCACGGGATAGATGCCCGTGAGGTTGATGAAGGCTTTCACGACCACCGGATCCATGCCGCGCCGCGGATTGTCGCGCAGCTCCTGCATCACCTGCGCGGGCGAGAGCGGTGTCGTCTGATAGGAGCGGCGTGACGTCGCCGCGTCGAACGAATCGGCCACCGCGACGATCTTGCTGAACATGCTGATCGCTCGCGGCCGGACGGGGCGCGGATAGCCGGTCAGGTCGATCTTCATGTGATGCTCGTGCGCCACGACCATCGCGCGAAACGGCAGATCCTGCGAGCCGCGCATCTGGAAGAGGGCCAGCGCACCGAGCCACGGATGCGCCGCGATGAGGCGCCATTCGTCGTCGCTCAACCCGCCGGGCTTGTTGATGACCTCCGCCGGCACGCGGGATTTCCCGATGTCGTGGAAGAGCGCGGCCATGCCGAGATCGTAGAGCTGGATCTTGCCGAAGCCGAGACGCTTGCCGAGCGCGACGGAGAAGATGCAGACGTTGACGCTGTGCGTGAACGTGTACTCGTCGTAGTCGCGAATGGTGGTGAGCCCGATCAGCGACGTCTCCTCGGTGAGGATCTGGTCGACGATCCCCTGCACCACCCGCTTGATCTTCTTGATGTTCGGATGGCCGCCAAGGCGCACCGACGTCATCAGGTCTTTCGTTACGGCCACCGACTGCGCGTAGGTGCGCTTCGCGAGCTCCTTGGACTTCTGCCGGAGCTCGTCGTCCGCCGCGGACTCCGTCGGCGCGCCGACGTCGAACGCCTCGAGCGTCTGCTGTGCGAGCTTCGCCGTCAGCTGGTGGAACCGGGTCTCCGGCGGATCCGTGGAGGGCACGAGCAGGAGCGCGAGGAAGCGCGACCAGTCCTTCACCGACGGCGCACTACGCAGGTGCACCGAGCCGACGCCGGATGAGCGGAAGACCGAGAGGAGGTGGCTGAAGCTCGCGTAGTTGTCGAGATCCAAGCGCAGCCGCACGGTGTTGATGAACACGAACTCGCCCGAGACGCGGATCTCCAGCTCGTGCTCGCGCCCGAGGAGCTCGCCCGCGAGCGACGCGAGCTCCTCGGCGGAGCGCACCACGGCCGCGTTCTCGAGCGGGTACAGCCTGATCGCGCGCAGCGCCGTATAGAAGCCGAGGATGAGCGCCTTGCCGGCACGACGGATGTATGCGTCGCCGCCCGCGTCCGACGTGAACGGCGAACCGCCATGTCCCACCGGATGCGGCGCCGTCATGCCGTCTGGCCCCGGAGCGCGCGCGTCACGGCGCTGCGCACCACCACGTCCTTCTCGTTCGCGGCCTGCCGGAGCGACGCCTGGGCCTCGGGCGTGCCCACGCGACCGAGCGCGACGGCCGCGCACGCACGCAGCTCCGCATCTTCGCGCCTCCCGAACATCGACTTGCCGTTCAGCATCGCATCGAGTGTCGCGACGCCGCCGTTGCCGCACAGGCTTCCATAGGCCTCGAAGGTCGCCATCTTCTCGCCCAGATCCGCGTCGCGAATCGCGCGTCCCTTGACGATCGGGTCGAGTCGGGACAGCAGGGCGCGGTGCCCTCGCGCCTGCAGCGCACGGATGACGGCGACCCGCACGTCACGTTCGGTATCGTCCACGGCGCGCTCGAGCGCCTGCAGCGCGGTGGTGGAGCCGATCTCGGACAGCGCCTGAACCGCCGCCGCACGAAGCTCGGGCGATCCATCCTCCAGCACCTTCGCGATCGGTCCCACCCCTGCCGGTGTCTTCAAGGCGCCGGCCCGGCGGATCGCTTCCAGCGACACGTTGGGCTTGGGCGAGGACACGAGCTTCACCAGGTCGGCCGTGCTCTGCGCGGCCAGCCGAGCGGCTGCCTCTTCCAGCAGGGGACGCAGCCGGGGGTTCTGCAGCCGGTGAAGCCAGTCGAGCACCGTGGCCAGGGCCGTCCCCCGCAACTGCTCGAACAGCTCGATCAGCTCACTCTGCGACGGCAGCGACGTGGCTTCGTCCATCGACTGGAGCACCTGAGCGAGCGCGTCCGGCGCGCTCAGCCGTATTGGGATCCTCGATAGTCGGTCGCGGTGCCCGGGCACGATGTCGGCGGCGCGCTGCGAGACCACGGACGATTCGCGGATCAGGTACGCCACGTTGCGAAACTGTCCCGCGGAAAGCATGTGCAGCATGAAGCTGTCGAGGATCTGGGCGATCTCGTCGCGGATGCCCGCATCCGGCTGTTGCTCGAAGATGTCCATGAGGATCGCGAGCACGTTCTGCCGGAGATCCAGCTCGTACTCCCGCTGCACCTCGGTCCGGATGTACTCGATCTCCCCTTCATCGAGAAAGTAGAGGGTACCGTCGAAATCGGCGATGTTGACGACCCCGCTCTTGCCGCCCGACTCGATCTCCTCTGCTTCGCCAGCGACGCCATTCTCCTCGGCCGCTCGTCGAACGTCCACGTGGCCGTCGGCGAGCGCGTCGCGGCCGGTCCCGAGCGGGGTCACCTGATCCGCGAGCATGTCCACGTAGCGATATCGCAGGTATGCGAAGTCCGCCTGCCACAGCAAGGTCAACAGGTCGTCTTCGTCCGGCGATGCCTTTCGCACGCGCTGGAGAATGTCCAGCAGCGGCGCGAGCTCCTCGGTGTCGAATCCTCGCGCCAGCCGGAGCTCTCGCACCCCATCCTTGTAAAACAGCCATGGCAGGCTGTCGCTGCTCTTTGTCGCCTCCTCCAACACCGTCTCGCCGCCGTACTTCACCTCACTTTCGGTGAAGGTGAACGCGACTTCGTCGATCGCCTTCCAGATCGGAAGAAAACCGGCGCGGAGATTGTCCAGCGCTTGCTTGTAGACGGGGTTGTTCGGGAGGTAGAGCTGGTGGGCGCGCGCCGCCTTGACGAAGAGCCGGAGGAGCTCCTGGACCAGCGCGATCTCGACTGGCGTCTCGGCGTGTTCCAGCTCCCCTGCCGGCAGTGGGACGGACGGGGTGGTCACCCGTCCAAGATACCCATTTCCATCACCTGCGCCACATCCTTGTCTCCGCGCCCGCTCACGCAGATGAGAATGACCTCATCCGCGCTCCACCGCGCACGCTCGCGAACCGTCCATGCGATCGCGTGCGCCGTCTCAAGGGCCGGAATGATGCCTTCCAACTGGCTCAGCATCCGGAAGCCCTCCAGCGCCTCATCGTCGCGGACGGAGACATACATCGCGCGGCCGCTGTCCTTGAGGTACGCGTGCTCCGGCCCGACCCCGGGATAATCGAGACCGGCGGAGATGGAGTGCGCCGGATGCACCTGCCCCGCGTCGTCCTGCAGCAGGTAGCTCAGCGCCCCGTGCAGCACGCCTGGCGTGCCGCGCGTGAGTGACGCTGAGTGACGCTCCGTGTCGAGCCCTTCCCCGGCGGCCTCCACCCCGATCAGTTCGACGGCCGAATCGGGCACGAAGCTGTGGAACACCCCCATGGCGTTCGACCCGCCGCCTACGCAGGCAATCACGCTCCTGGGAAGCACCCCGGTACGATCGAGCACCTGCGAACGCGCCTCCGCCCCGATGATCGCCTGGAAGTCGCGCACCATGCGAGGCTACGGCGCGGGGCCGACGACCGAGCCGATGATGTAATGCGTGTCGGTGACGTTGGTCACCCAGTCGCGGATCGCCTCGCTGGTCGCATCCTTGAGCGTGCGCGTGCCGCTCGTGACCGGCACGACTTCCGCGCCCATAAGCCGCATGCGGAAGACGTTGAGCGACTGGCGCCGCATGTCCTCTTGGCCCATGTACACCACGCACTGGAGGCCGAAGCGGGCGCAGACCGTCGCCGTTGCCACGCCGTGCTGCCCCGCGCCGGTTTCGGCGATGATGCGCGTCTTCCCCATGCGACGGGCGAGCAGCGCCTGACCCACCGTGTTGTTGATTTTGTGCGCACCGGTGTGATTGAGATCCTCA
>JBBQDE010000035.1:0-12651 GCA_038319425.1 Gemmatimonadales bacterium | reverse complement strand
CTGCGCGACCAGGCCCACGCGCGCGAAGGAGTGCTGCTCTCCACGTGCAACCGCACCGAGCTCTATCTCGTGGACGGCGACGAGGACGGCGACGCCGTCGCGGAAGGCTGGCGGCTGCTGTCGGAGCGACTGGGCGCGGATGCGAGTGGCTACGGCTACGTGCGCCGCGATCGGGACGCGGCCGCGCACCTGTTCCGTGTGGCCTCCGGGATGGAATCGATGGTCGTTGGCGAGGCGCAGATCCACGGCCAGGTGCGTGACGCTTGGGAGGCGAGCCGTCCCGCCTCCGGGGCCGTGCTCAACCGCCTGTTCCAGAGCGCCCTGCTCGTCGGGGGCCGCGTGCGCAACGAGACGACGCTGGGCCACGGTGCGCTCAGCGTGAGCTCGGCGGCGGTGCAGCTGGCGAAGAAGATTTTCGGCGGACTGGTCGGCCGTCGCGCGATGGTGCTTGGCGCGGGAGAGATGGCGGAGCTCGCACTCGCCTCGCTGCAGCAGGAAGGGGTGCGGGCGGCGGTCGTTGCCAACCGGACCTTTCAGCGCGCTGCCGAGCTGGCCGCGCAGTACGGCGCGACCGCGGTGCGTTACGAGGAGGCGTGGGAGGCGCTCGTCGAGGTGGACCTGCTGCTCTGCTCGACGGCCGCGCCGCGCCCTGTCGTGACCGCCGAGCGCGTGCGCGAGGCGGTGGCGCGCCGGGGTGATCGTCCGCTCTGCATCCTGGACATCGCCGTACCGCGCGACGTGGATCCCGCGGTCGCGGAGCTCGACAACGTCTTTCTGTATGACATGGATGACCTGCACTCCGTCGTCAACGCCAACCTCGCGCGGCGGCATGGCGCGCTGCCCGCCGCGGAGGCGGTGATCGGTGACGAGGTCGAGAAGTTCTGGCAGTGGGTGGCGGGGCTGGCGGCGGTCCCGGTGTTGACCCAATTCCGCGACGAGATGAACCACGTGCGCGAGCGGGAACTGTCGGTCGCGCTGCGCCGGTTGCCCGACCTCACCCCCGAGCAGCGTGCCGCCGTCGAACACTTCTCTCACGCCCTGATGAACAAGTTCCTGCACGAGCCCTCGGTGCGCCTTCGCGCCGCCGCAGCCAATGGGCGCGGGCTCGGCATCGTGGATGCCGCGCGCTACCTCTTCGCGCTGGACGAGCGCGCCGCGGCGCCGCCAGCATCCGACGAGCCGGCTGTGCCCACCACGATCGAGGATGAAGGATGATGCGAACGGTCCTCATCACGGGGGGCGCGGGCTTCATCGGTTCGCACACCGCCGAGCGGTTCCTCGCCGAAGGGTGGACGGTTCACGTCGTCGACAACCTCGCGACGGGCAAGCGCGCGAACCTGCCGGCCGGTACGCACTTCCATGAGCACGACATCCGCGAGCCGGCGGCGGCCGCGCTGGTGGCGTCGCTTCGGCCGGCCGCACTGGTGCACCTCGCGGCGCAGATGGACGTCCGGAAGAGCGTGGCCGATCCCGTATTCGACGCGGGCACCAACATCGTCGGGTCGCTCAACCTGCTCGAGGCGGTGCGATACCATTCGCCGACCACGCGGTTTGTGTTCTCCAGCACAGGCGGCGTGCTGTACGGCGACCATACTGTGCCCCCCAATGTCGAGACCTTCCCCAAGGACCCCGAGTCGCCGTACGCCATCGCGAAGCTGTCGGTGGAGCTGTATCTCGCGTACTACGCGCGCGTGCACGGGCTCGACACCGTGGCGCTGCGATACGGCAACGTCTATGGCCCGCGGCAGGACCCGCACGGCGAGGCCGGCGTGGTGGCCATCTTCTGCGGGCGCCTCCTCGAGGGACGGGCGTTGACGGTCTTCGGCGATGGGTTGCAGACGCGCGACTACGTGTACGTCACCGACGTCGCCGATGCGACCTTTCGCGCCGCGACGCAGCGGCTGCCGGCACCCGCGCTCCTCGACGCACGCGCGTTCAACATCGGCACCGGCGTCGGTACGCCTGTCGTACGACTCGCCGAGGTGTTGCGCGCCGCGGCCAGGAGCGACGTCGGCATCGAGTACGCGCCGAAGCGGCCGGGCGAGCAGCAGGAATCGTATGTGGACGTGGCCAAGGCGGCGCGGCTGCTCGGCTGGCGTCCCACCGTCGCGCTCGAGGAGGGACTCGCCATGAGCTTCGCCGCCTTCGCCGCGCAGGTCCAGACCGTGGCGCCTCGCGAAACCCACACCGGCTGACCGGCATGACTCTCCTGCTACAGGCCGCTGGCGCGGTCCCGACATCGGCGAAGGAGCTCATCCTGCACGCGAGCACCGCGACGCAGGTGGTGCTCGGCATCCTCATCGTGCTTTCGCTGGTGAGCTGGGCGATCATGCTGGGTGTCGGTCGCGAGCTCGCGCGCGCGCTGCGGGCGTCCACCGAGTTCGCGCGAGAGATCGAGCGGGCGGGCGGATTCGATTCCGTTGGCGTCTCGGTGAAGCACGCCTCGCCGAGTGCGGCGCACCGGCTGCTCGTGCGCGCGCTGCAGTTCATCGGCGCGAGCACCGGACGCACGGACTACGGCGGCGAGGCCATCGCGCCGTTGTCGCCCACGGCGGCGACGGCGGCGGCGCGGGTGGAGACGCTGCGACTCGTGCTCGATGCCGAGTCACTCTCCGAGCGAGACCGGCTCGGCCGCTTCCTGCCGTGGCTCGCGACGATCGGCTCCGCCAGCCCGCTCATCGGTCTGCTTGGCACGGTGCTGGGGATCATCAGCGCCTTCGTCGGGATCGCGACGACCGGCTCCGGCAATCTCGCCGCCGTGGCGCCCGGCGTGGCCGAAGCGCTCGTGGCGACCGCGGCGGCGCTGAGCGTCGCGATTCCCGCCACCTTCGGCTACAACATCCTGGCGAACCGGCTGAACCGGCTCGACAACCTGCTCGAAGGATTCGGCACGACGGTGATCGCGCTGCTCCTGCGCGAGGGCCGGATCTAGCGTGGCGCGCCACCGGCGCCGCGAGCTGCCGCTGAACGCGGAGATCAACGTCGTGAGCCTGATCGACGTGATCCTGCTGCTGCTCGTGATCTTCATGATCACGGCGCCGATGATGCAGGGCGGAGTGGATGTCGCGCTGCCGAAAGCGGATGCGAAGCCGCTCGACCAGCCGAAGAGCGGGCTGGTGGTGAGCGTGGATCGCACGGGCGCGATCTACGTGGACGAGACGAAGATGACCTACTCCGAGTTCCGGACGTCGTTCCGCACGCTCGCGAGCAAGCGCGCGCGCGACGGCGTGTACTTGCGCGGCGATGCGGGCGTGCCGTACGGCGTGGTCACGCGCGTGCTCGCGGTGATGCGGGCCGCCGGCGTCGGAGACGTCGGGCTCGTGACCGATCCCGAGATCACGCCGTGAGCGCGATCGCGTCGCGCGATGCGCTGTCGCTGCGCGGACCGATCGCCGCGTCGGCGGTGGTGCACGCGGCGGTGGCCGCCGCGTTCCTTTTGATGCGCGGTGCGCCGTCGGTGCCGGTCCCGCCAACCTATCGCGTGAGCCTCATCGCGGCGCCGCCGGGGCCGCGACAGATCGGCGTCGTCCAACCGACGCCCGCGGCGACGCCTCCGGCCGCCGCGGCGCCGACGCCTCGCGCGCCAGCGCGCGCCACGCCCGATCCGTCGCGCATGCCACCGCCGCCGACGAAGGGGCGAGCGAAGGCGACGAAGGCGCCGAAAGTCGCGACGCCTGTGGCCGGGACGCGGACGGCACCGGCCAAGGGGTCGCCGGCGCCCGCTCCGGTGGCGGGCGGTGGGCCGCAGGGCGGCCGAGGCGCGGACGTCGCCAACGTGCACGTGGAGGGGATCGACTTCCCGTATCCCGGGTACCTCCAGAACGTCGTTCGCCAGATCGCCGTCAATTTCAAGCCGTCCCGCAACGGGCTCACCGCGGTGGTTGCGTTCCTGATTCGCCGTGACGGCAGCGTCACGGGCATCCGGTTGACGACCCGGTCCGGCGTGTACTCGTTCGACACCGAAGCGATGGGCGCCGTGGAAGCCGCAGCGCGATCGTTCGGACCCCTGCCTGCCGGCTTCTCCGACGACGTGCTCCCCGTGATCTTCAGCTTCGACCCCCGCCTGATTCGCTGATGCGCCTCTCCTCCGTGCGCCTGCTGTCGGCGCTCCTGATCGCGTTCCCCGCGATCGTGCTCGCGCAGGACACCACGTCGCGCGGCGTGCGCATCGGCCTCACCTACGATCCGGGCACCAAGCCCGGCGTCGTCGTGCTGCCCGTCGCCGGCGTCGCGGGGGACTCGCTCGCCGCGATCCTCTCGCGCGATCTCGATTTCGGCGATCGCATCGCGATCATCGCGCTCGATCCCGCCGCCGCGCGCACGGCCTTCCGTGCCGGCGGGCCGAACTGGGTGCTCCTCGCCCGGCTCGGCGCCGCGGCCGCGGTGCAGGTGACGCCCACGGCGAGCGGGATGCATCTCGCCGTCTACAACGTGGCGACGAAGCAGACAGCGCTCATTCGCGACTTTCGCGCGCCCGCAATGTCGGACACCCGGGCATGGCGCGCCGCGGTTCACGGGCTTGCCGACGAGCTGGAGGAATCGCTCACCGGAACGCGCGGCATCGCGCGGACGCGCGTGCTGTTCGAGCGCGGCGGACGGCTCTGGATGGTGGACGCCGACGGGCAGGGCGAGACGCCGGTCGGCAGCGCGAGTACGCCCGGCTCACCGGCGTGGCACCCGAACGGACGCACGGTCACCTACTCGACCTACGTGCCGTCGCAGATCGTCGTGCAGGACCTCGGCGGGCGTCCCCGAGCGATCGCGAGCGGGGCGGGGGTGTACATCTCGCCCGTGTTCACGCCGGATGGGGGTGCCGTGGTCTACGCGCACGGCGTCGACGACGGGGTGGATCTCTACCTCGGCCCGCTCGACGGAAGCGGCGCGCGCCGGCTCTCGGTGGGACGCGGCAGCGACAACGTCTCGCCCAGCTTCAGCCCCGACGGCCGTCGCGTGGCGTTCGTGTCCGGACGCGCCGGACATCCCGAGATCTACACCATGGATGCCGACGGCACGAACGTGGACCTCCTCACGCCGCTCGATGTCGGCGAGAGCGCCTATCGGGCCAGTCCATCCTGGTCGCCCGATGGCCGGCTCGTGGCGTTCCAGTCCCGGATCGGTGGACAGTTCCAGCTGCTCACGGTCGGGCTGCGGGACCGGGCGCTCAAGCAGCTCACGAGCGACGGAAACAATGACGACCCATCGTGGGCGCCCGACGCGCGCCACCTCGTGTTCGTTTCCAACCGGAGCGGCACGCGTCAGCTGTGGGTCATCGATGCCGAGAGCGGCCGCGCGCGTCAGCTCACGCGTGGCGCCTCGGCGCGCCTGCCGGCATGGTCGCCGCGCATCGGCGGCAGTTGATCCTCTTCCCGTCGCCGGCGGGATCGCTTTTCTCACCCGGAGTGCTCTCATGACCAGTCGCACCGTCGTTCTTTCCCTCGTCGTCCTCACCTCGTTCGCCGGGCTCGAAGGCTGCCGGCGGAAAGTCGAGCCCGCCCCGACCCCCGCTGCCGCCGACACGGCCGGCGCGGCCCAGCGTCGCGCCGACGCCCTTGCCGCCCAGGCGGCGCAGCGGCGCGCCGATTCGATCGCCGCGGCCAATGCCGCGGCATCGCGCGATGCGACGGCCGCGTCCGACCGGCAGACGCAGATGGAGATGACGAACGTGCTGACGCAGAAGGTCTATTTCGACTACGACCGCGATCAACTGCGGGACGACGGCGCGACGACGCTCGACACGAAGGCGGCGATCCTGATGGCCAATCCCTCGATCACGCTCGCGGTGACGGGTCATACCGATGAACGCGGCACGGCCGAGTACAACCTCGCGCTCGGCCAGCGGCGTGCGGCAACGGTGAAGCGCTACCTCGTGGGGAAGGGGGTGAGCGAGGGTCGGATGACCACACAGAGCCTGGGCGACTCCCAGCCGGCGGCCTCCGGGAGCGACGAAGCGGCGTATCAGCAGAACCGCCGAGCGGAGTTCGCCGTCCGCGGCATGAGCGGCGCGCTCATGCGCCCGCGCGACTGATGCGCGCCCGCACACTCGCCCCGGCGGCGGCGCTGCTGCTCGGCGGCTGTCTCGCGTCGAAGCAGGACGTCTTCACGCTCCAGACGCAGCTGGGCACGATGCAACGGGCGTCGGCTCGTGCCGACTCTGCGCAGGCCGCGCAGCTGAATGCCGTGCTCAATCAGGTCATGCAGTCCAACGATTCGGTGCGCGCCGTGAGCGCCCGGCTCGCGAAGCTCCAGTCCACCGTCGCCGGCGATCACTACGAGATGGGTCGCCAGATCCTGCAGATCCAGGAGTTGAGCGGGCAGAGCCAACGCCGGCTGCAGGAGCTGCGCGCGTCGCTGGAGGAGCGGAACCAGAGCGCGGCGGCGGCGCCCGTTCCGGTCCCGTCAGTCGATACGGGTCGTCCGACCGCTGGGGGTCCCGGACCCGCGCAACTCTTCCAGAGCTCGCTGGATCAGCTGCGTCGTGGCAGCGCCACCGTCGCCCGCGGCGGGTTTGAAGAGCTGCTGCGCAACTATCCGACTTCCGAGGACGCGCCAGAGGCAATGATCTACATTGCGGAGACGTACGCCGCGGAGCGGAACATGGTCGCCGCCGACTCGGTATACGGACTCGTGGTGCAGCGCTATCCGACGTCCCCGAAGGCGGCGACCGCGCTGTACAAGCACGCGTTGTCGCTGCGGTCCGCCGGACGCACGACGGCGGCACGTGCGGCGTTCGAGCGTATCGTGAAGGATTATCCTCGCTCCGATGAAGCGGCACTCGCGCGCGAGCAGCTGAAGACCCTCGGCCGGTAGGGCAGGAGACGCGAATGGGCGGTACGGGCGAAATGCCGTTCCTCGACCACCTCGAGGAGCTCCGGTGGCGGATCATCTGGTCGCTGGCGGCGCTCATCGTGGGAGTGGCGGCGGCCTTCGTCCTCGTCTATCGCTTCGACCTGCTCACGTGGATGCAGGGGCCGATCCTCCCGTTCCTGCACGGGCACAAGCTGGTCTACACGCATCCGGGCGACGGCTTCTCCATCCTGATGCAGACGTCGATCATGGTCGGCATCGTGATCGCGCTGCCGGTCGTGATCTGGCAGGTGTACGCGTTTCTCTCACCGGCGCTGCACCGCCACGAGAAGCGCATCGCCTTCCCGGTCATCATCGGCGCCGTCCTGCTGTTCGTGGCCGGCGCCGCGCTGGCGTGGTACTTCGTGCTGCCGATGACGCTGCGGTTCCTGTTCAACCTCGGCGACAAGGCGTTCGACCAGATGATCACGGTGTCGGAATACTTCGGCTTCGTGAGCAGCATGGTGCTGGCGATGGGCGCGGTGTTCGAGCTGCCGATCGCCATCCTGCTGCTGTCGGCGTTCGGGCTCGTGACGCCCACCTTCCTCGCGAAGTTCCGGCGCCACGCCCTGCTGGGGTCCTACGTGGTGGCCGCGATCATCACGCCGGGCGACCTGTTCATCACCTCCATCGCGCTGATGGTGCCGCTGTACCTGCTCTATGAGCTGAGCATCGGGCTCTCCTTCCTTGTCGTGCGGAAGAAGCGGCGAGCGGCGCTGGCGGAGAGCGCGGCGGCGGGCGAGGCGACGACGTGATGCGGTGGCGGCTGGTGGCGGCGGCGTTCGCGCTGGCGCTCGCCACGCCGCGTGTCGATGCCCAGGTCGGCCGCCCCGCGCCCCCGACGAGACCGACGGTGCGCGCGGACACGCTGCGGCCGCGGACGGACACGCTCGCCGCGCGAGATACGATCGGGAAGGCCAACTTCGCGCCGCCCGACTCGGTGATGCTCCGCCTGCTCAACACGCCGGGGTACACCGTCACGCAGTATCAGGGCGAGGTGATCTCGTTCGATGCCGTGAGCCGGGCGATCCAGCTGACGTCGAAGGCGATCGTGCAACGCGACTCGCAGCTCGTGAAGTCTGACACGATCCGATACAGCGGCACGGGGCGGGAAGTGCGCGTCGGCACCGATTCGGGCGGGCGCACCGTGATGGTCGCGCCGGGTCAGGCGCCGATCGTGAGCACGGGGCCGGGCACGTTCGACATTGGCAGCGGGCGCGCCCGAGTCGGCAACATCCGGACGTCCATTCCGCAGAGCGGCGAGGTCCTCCAGATCACCGGCAAGCAGGTCGTCGTCGTCACGAACCGGGCGCCTCGAGATTCAATCAAGGGCCCCAACGACGCGACGTACTACCTGCGCGACGGAACCATCACCGCGTGCGACGACTCCGTGCCCGATTACTACTTCAAGGCGAAGGAGATCAAGCGCACGGGATCGTTCGTCGTCGCGCGGCCGGCGGTGCTCTACATCGGCGACGTGCCGGTGATGTGGCTCCCCTTCCTCTTCCAGGACATCCGGGGCGGACGGCACAGCGGCATCCTGTCGCCCAACGTCGGGATCAGCGACATCGTGCGCAACAGCCCGTCGTACCGGCGGCAGGTGGAGGGGCTCGGCTACTACTGGGCGATCAGCGACTTCCTCGACGCGCAGGCGTCGTTCGACTGGCGCAGCTCGGCCGGCCAGGTGGACCGGAACGACATCGCCTACACGCGCTACAACGGCGAGTTCCGGTACCGGTGGCTGGAGCGATACGTGACCGGGAACCTCGCGACGGCGTACACGATGCAGGGCGAGTCGCGCAACACCGCGGTGAGCTGGGGACATTCGCAGGACTTCACGCGCAACAGCTCCCTGCGCATGGACCTCAACTACGTGAGCAACACGCGGATCCAGCGCACCACGACGGTGAATCCGTACGCCGTGCTGAGCACGATCCGCTCGTCGGCCACGTATCACCAGAAGGTAGGACCGGCTGACTTCACGCTCGGCGGCTCGCGCAGCCAATCACCGGGGCGGAGCCAGACCGACCAGACCTTCCCGAGCCTCAGCGTCAACACCGGCCCGCTCAACCTTGGCAGCTGGCTCACGTGGACGCCGAGCCTGAGCTACACGTCGCACCAGGTCACCGGCATCGACCAGCCATCGTCGCTCGGACTGCTCCTGCGCAGCGCAAAGACTCCGACGGGCATCGACTCGATCTTCGGCGACACCCTCAGGCGGAACGCGTACGACAGCAACCTCTCGTTCGATACGCCGCTGACGATCTTCGGCTACGCGCTCGGCAATCACTTCACCGTCTCGTCGCACCGCAACGATTTCCCCGAATCGGCCATCGTCACGAACGTCACGACCGGCGAGAGCGTCGAGCGCATCGTCACGACGACCTTCGGCACGCAGGTCGACTGGACACCGACGTTCACCCTCCCGCCGCTCGCGCGCAACAACTACAACCTGTCGGCGTCGATGGCGCTTTCCAACGTGGATGGCTCGGCCTACTGGCTGCGCAACGAGCGCACAGGCGGCGAGTGGGTGCATCAGTCGAAGCGACCGTCGTTCAGCCTCGCGGCTTCGCCCACGCTCTTCGGCCTGTTCGGCGGGCTCGGGCCGTTCACGCGCATCCGCCACTCGATCTCTCCGACGATCGGCTACACCTACGCGCCGCATGCGGATGTGAGTGATTCCTACCTGGCGGCGATCGGGCGCACGCGTGTCGGCGCCAACGGCCAGCCAACGGGCTATCTTGGCGCGTTGCAACAGAGTCAGCTCAGCTTCACGCTCGCCACGAACGTCGAAGCCAAGACGCGGTCGTTCAACGACTCCAATCCCGAGTCCGGCGACAAGCTCAAGCTGCTGTCGCTCAACTTCACCCCGTTGTCGTACGACTTCGAGCGCGCGCGGTACACGCATCAGCCGATCCGCGGATTGACGACGCAGAACATCGGCTACACGGTGCGCTCGGACCTCCTGCCCGGTATGGACGTGGGCGTGGACTACTCGCTGTTCGAGGGCTCCACCGTCAGCGACTCGGCGATCTTCAAGCCGTTCCGGGAGCGGATCACCGCCTCGTTCTCGTTCAGCAACACGGCCAACCCGTTCGCCGTGTTCGCGCGCCTGTTCGGCCGCGCGGTGCCGGCGAGCGAGGCGAGCACGGACCAGCTGCGGCGTCCGGGCGACGATCGCTATGCGCGCCAGGTGGCCTCGCAACCGGTGGCGGGACGCGCCGCGAGAAACGCCGGTTTCCTCCCGACGGTGACGAAGGGATGGGAAGCGTCGTTCCAGTTCAGCTCGAGGCGGCAGCGGCCGGTGAGCGGATCCAACGTCATCGAATTCGATGCGGCGGCCCGATGCATCCAGTTCAACACCACGGAGCTGGTGCGCGTGGGTGTGTACCAGCAGTGCATTGCGCGCGAGTCGGCCAATCCCAGCACCGAGGTGCCGGTGACGTCGGGGCTGATCGGGTCGCCCATCTACCGCGTGCCCAACTCGACGTCGCTCGGCAGCAACATGAGCTTCAACGTCACCGAGCACTGGGCGGCGACCTGGCAGACGCTGTACGACTTCGAGAACCGCAACTTCGCGAGCCAGATCGTCTCGCTCCAGCGCGACCTGCACGACTGGCGGGCGATCTTCGCGTTCACGCAGTCGTCCACCGGGAGCTTCGCGTTCAATTTCCTCGTGTCGCTCAAGGCGGAGCCGGACCTCAAGTTCGACTACCACAAGAGCACGTATAAGAACGAAGGGTTCTAGGCCACGGCCCGCGTAGCGCTCCGTCCCTTGAATTGTCCTGCCGCGCCGAAGACATTGCGCCGATGAAGACCGCCGTGGTGCTCGACGGACATTCCCTCACGCTGGACGACGTCGTCGCCGTTGCGAACGGCGCCCCGGTGGAGCTCGCACCCTCGGCGCGGACGCGGATGGTGCGCGCGAACCAGGTCGTCACCGCCCTCGTGGCCAGCAACGCCGTCGCCTACGGGGTGACGACCGGCTTCGGCAAGCTCTCCGACGTGGCCATCCCGCGCGACCGCCTCGATGAGCTGCAGGTCAACCTCGTGCGCAGCCACGCCGCCGGCGTCGGACCGCTGCTACCGGAGCGCGAGACGCGCGCGATGATGCTGCTCCGCGCCAACGTCATCGCCAAGGGCTACTCCGGCGCGCGCCCGGCACTGGTGGACCTGCTCGTCGGCATGCTGAACGCCGGACTCTATCCGCCCATTCCGGAACAGGGCAGCGTGGGTGCGAGCGGAGATCTCGCGCCCTTGGCGCACCTCGCGCTGGCGCTGATTGGCGAGGGAGACCTGTTTCGCGGCGACGATCGTGACGACGCCGTGACGCTGCTTGCGTTCTGCGGGCTGAAGCCGGTGCGGCTCGGGCCCAAGGAAGGGATCACGCTCATCAACGGCACGCAGGCGCACACCGCGGTCGCCGCGCTCGGCGTCGTGGACGCCCACCGCCTCTGGCAGGTGGCGCACCTGGCCGGTGCGATGTCCCTCGAGGCGCTGCTCGGCACCCCGGTCGCGTTCGACTCGCGCATCCAGGAGGTGCGCGGCCAGCTCGGTCAGGCCGCGAGCGCGGCCCTCCTGCGCTCGCTGCTCCGCGAGAGCGAGATCCGCGAATCGCACCGCGATAGTGATCCGCGCGTCCAGGACCCGTATGCGCTGCGGTGCATGCCGCAGGTGCACGGTCCCGTGCTCGACGCGATCGACTTCTGCGCCGGCGTGATCGGGCGGGAGCTCAATGCCGCCACGGACAACCCGCTCGTCTTCGCCGACACCGGCGAGCTCCTGAGCGGAGGCAACTTCCACGGCCAGGCCGTCGCCATGGCGCTCGACTTCATGTGCATCGCGCTCACGAACCTCGCGACGATGTCGGAGCGGCGCACCGACCGGCTGGTCAATCCCGACCTCAACCAGGGGCTGCCCCCGTTCCTGTCCAGCGACGCCGGCGTGAACTCGGGCTTCATGATGGCGCAGGTGACGGCGGCCTCGCTCGCGAGCGAATGCAAGGTGCTGTCGCATCCGGCGAGCGTCGACACCATCCCGACCGACGGCAACAAGGAAGACGTGGTGCCGATGGCGATGGGCGCCGCGTGGAAGCTTCGTCGCATCGTCCAGAACGTGCGACACGTCCTCGCCATCGAGCTGATGTGCGCGGCGCAGGGGCTGGACTATCGTCGTCCTCTCCGGGCCGGTCGCGGCGCGGAGCAGGGGCATCTCCAGGTCCGCCAGCTCGTGGCGCCGCTCGAGCAGGATCGCGTGCTGTCGGGCGATATCATCAAGCTCGCCCGCGGGATCGAGCAGGGGCACTTCAGCGCCGACATCGGAGCCGGCGGATGACGCCCCCCGCGGGTGCACGGCCCGTACGCGCGCCGCGTGGCGCGTCGATCTCGTGCAAGGGATGGCAGCAGGAGGCCGCCCTGCGAATGCTGATGAACAACCTCGATCCGGACGTCGCCGAACGGCCGGACGACCTCGTGGTCTATGGCGGGACCGGCAAGGCGGCGCGGAGCTGGGCGGCGTTCGATGCGATCGTCGCCGCGCTTCGCGCGCTGGAGCACGACGAGACCCTGCTCGTGCAAAGTGGGAAGCCGGTCGGTGTCTTTCGCACCCATCCCGGTGCGCCTCGCGTGCTGATCGCGAACTCCAACCTCGTCGGCCGCTGGGCCACGTGGGAGCACTTCCGCGAGCTCGAGCGCCAAGGCCTGATGATGTACGGGCAGATGACCGCCGGCTCCTGGATCTACATCGGGTCGCAGGGGATCGTGCAGGGGACCTACGAGACGTTCGGCGCGGTGGCCCGCCGGCACTTCC
>JBBQDE010000034.1:0-12657 GCA_038319425.1 Gemmatimonadales bacterium | reverse complement strand
GCTTTCGTGGTGCACGATGAAGAGCGTCGCCTACATCTCGAGCGCCGATTGCGGCCGGCACGATACCGGCTGGGGACATCCCGAGCACGTCGGCCGCCTGCGGGCGATTCCACGCGCGCTGCGCGAGGACCCCGACCCGCGCGGGCGTGATGCTCCGGAACGACCCGAGCGTCGTCGCATCGCCCGCCACCACCAGCCCACCCCCCTGGCCGACGAAGCGCGCGATGGCCGGCGCGTGGTCGGCCGCGGTCGAGTCCAATGCCACCACTACGTCGTAGCGCGACGTGTCGATCGGCAGCAGCGCCGCGTCCACAACCGCGACGCCTGGCGCCGCCGGCAGCCGCGCGCGCACGGCCCATCCAGCCTCGGCGAGCGCGGCGAGCACGAACTTGCTCTCCCAGCTCGCGCGTCCGAGCACGAGCACATCGCGGCGCGCGGCGGCGACCGGCACGGCCATGGTCGCTGCGTATGCGCCGACGCGTGCGTGCACGGGGCCGACGACGTCCGCAGCTTCCAGCGTACCGCCACCGCTCGGCGCGCGCAGCGAATCGAGCGCCCCGGCGGAATCGGTGACCGAGACGACAGCCCCGGTATCGGTCGCGAGGAGCAGCCGCACCGGCGCACCCGGTTCCCGCACGCGCTCCGCCGACGCCGCGAGCGCGGGAAGTGCACCGCGCCACCGCACCGGCAATCCCGCCCCGCGCATCGCGGCGAGCCACGCTCGCTGCACCGGCGTGGGCAGCGAGTCCACTGTCAGCTCGATCGCGCCGACGCGCGCGCCGCGCGTTGCCTCGTCCAGGAGGCGCGGCAGGTCGCGAGACCGCACGACACGAGATTCGGCGCCGGTAGGCGCCTCATGCGGCGCGCGCCAGAGCGCGAGGGCGAGCAGCGCCACGAGCAGCGCGCGCAGCGCCCACTCGCCGGCGCGGCGGAGGTCAGCGCGTGAGCGCATAGACCACCAGGTTCACGGCGAACTTCGTGTTGTCCACCGACATGAAGCGCTTGTTGTCGGGGTGATAGTTCCACTCCGAGCTGTAGTCCTTGCTGCTGTACAACAGAACGAGCCGTCCGTCGCGCTCCACGCCCGAGAGCGTCTTGTGGACGAGGTTGTCTCCCCAGCCGTTCAGCTCGTGGCTCGTGGTGGGAGGGCCGTCGTCGAACTTGAAGAAGGTGCGATAGAGCGGATGGCTGTTCGGAATCTCGCGCAACGCGCCGTACACGCGGGTCAGCTCTTCCGTCGCCGTCTTGTGGAACGTGCCGTCGACGTCGTGGTTGTGATCGTCCACGAACAGCAGGCCGCCACGCGAACCGTACGCGCGCAGGTTGTCGCGCTCGGCCGTACTGAACCGCACGGGCAGATGTCCGGTGAGGTAGAGCAGCGGATAGCGGAAGATGGCCGGCGACGAGATCGGCACGATCACGCCGGTGGGGGCGACGTCGATGGAGGTGTATCGCGCGATAGTGTCGATGATGTTCGCGGGCACCATCGGCGCACTGTCCCAGTCGCCCGATTCGTACTGCGCCGTGGCGAAGACGAAGTCGCTCACGGGGCGCCGCTCCAGGCGGGAATCGTTCCGCGCACCACTGGCGCGCCGCCGAGTGCGCGGCGCACCCGCGTCCACACGAGGGCGATCGCCCGCGCGTCGCCGCGTCGCACCGTGCGCGCCGCGTCATCGAGCGCGGCAGCAAGCGCGGGCGCGTCCTCGAGCGCGCCCACGCGCATGACGAGCAGCGTGTCGGCGGCCGCATCCGGATCGTGCGTCAGGAGGACGGTTGCGCGGGCGAAGCTCTCCGAGCGGCGTCGCGGTACGGGATCCACCGGCAGACGCGTCTCGCGCACGGAGGAGATCCCCTTGTCCTTGCCGGACAAGCGCGCATGGGCCACGTCCACCACCACGGCCGAAGGGCGGCCGCGCAGGTAGATCCGCTCCGCCTGGCGTGCCCGCTCGATCGCGGCGAGCGCACGGCGCATTGGCGGGAGCGCTGATCGTGTGTCCCCCTGCTCCAGCGCGCGTCCCGCGTCCCACATCGCGTTGAACGCCTCGAGCAACGGCTTGTTGATGGCGAGGATCGGCGTCTCGTCGCCTTCCACGTCCATCGTCTCGCCCACGGTGCTCTTCGTCGCTTCCTGCGCTCTGGCCAGCAGCTGCTCCGGCGTCATCTTCCCCAGCGGCGCCTCGATGTTGCTCTCTTCGCTCAGCGGCTCACCGCCCACGCGCTGGAACACGATGTCGCCGACGCGCTTGCGCAAGCGCGCCTGGTCCGCCGCGATCCGCTGCGACTCCAGCACCAGGGTAGGACGCTGGAGCCGCGTGCGCCGCTTTTCCAGTGCGTCGGTGAGCGTGATGAGCATCCGCTGGCCCAGCACCTGTCCTTCCGGCTCGCCCGGCGGCGCGGGATCCACCGACACCGAATCGTATTCGCCGGCGCGGGCGACCCGCAGCGCGCGGGTCTCCGAGCTGCCGAGCCCAGGTCCCGACACCGTGTTGCCGTCTCGAGCGACCGCCCGCATCTGGAGCACGTCGCCCGGCTTCAATGCCAGCGAATCGAGCGACAGCCGTGCCTCGAGCGCGCTCTCGGCACGCCCGCCAAGATCCACGCGTGCGAGCGTGGCGGTGCGGAAGGTGAAGTTCTCCTCCTGCCCCGAGCTGACGATGATCTCGAACGCCGCAACACGAAGCCCGATGTCGTCACGCACAGCGGCGCGCAGCACGAGCATGCCCTTGGCCGTTCGCACCACCGTATCGCGAGCGGGAAGAAGCAGCGTGACGGCGGGCGGCGCATCCGTGATTGGCGCGAGCACAACGAGACGCTCGCGACCGGCCGCGGACCGGAGCCGCAGTAGCGCCGGCCGCGCGGGCATGGCAAAGGCGGTCGACCAGCGATCGCCGCGCGCGCCGATCGCGCGCGGCGTGGAGTCGAGCAGCGCGCGCACACTCGCCGCGTCGCCGTCGCCAGACACCACGATGCGGCTGCCTGTCAGCGCGTCAACGCTGGTGGGGTCGTCCGCCGAGGTGGCGGCGCGGCCAGCGTACCCGGGCGGCGTGATGCTGACGCGAACGCGCGCGAGTGGATCGGCGCTTGCGCGTCCGCCGGTGCGCGATCCGCTCGCACCCTCGATGGCGTCCGTCGCCGGCCAACGCACGAGCACGGGATGCCAGACGACGAGCAACACCGCGCCGACGAGCATGGTTGCCGGCGCAATCAGGGCCCGCCATAGTCGCCGTCGTTCGTCGTCCCACCACGGAAGCTGCAATGCCTGCCGCTCGAGATCTTCGCGCGTCGCCGCGCTGCCGGCGGCCGTCACCAGCGCATAGCGAAGCGAAGGATGTCGCTCCTCCACCCAGAGCGCGACGCGCTCGAGCGAGCGGGCGGCGACCATCGGCGCGGCCAGCGCGACCGCAACGCCGACGCCCAGCACCGCCGCGATGGCCGCAACGAGGGACGGCAGTGCGAGCGCATGCGCCAGCGCCCAGCCAACCGTGCCGACGGCTGCGCCGACCGCGAGCGCCCGGGCGAGCAGCACGGCGCTCAAGGTGCGTTGCAGCGCGACGACGCGCTCGCGCGCCGTCACGCGAACTCCGGCGTCGAGCGTGCACGCACCGCCAGCTCGGTGAACGCGCACGCGAGCGCCAGGCCGAGGAGCCATGTGGCGATCGGCGACGGACGCCGATCGTCACCCGCCATCACGGCGGCTGAGGCGAGCGCGCTTCCTCCACGCAGCCGTCCGAGTGCCGCCTCATCAGCGGGCGCAAACAAAGTCGACGCACCGCACGACGACATCACACCCCGCACGATCCGCTGGAACGTGGGGCGCAGCGGCAGGTCGCCGGCGAGCGGCAGGCCCACGGCGACCGTGCGAATGCAACCGGCGCCCATCGGCTCTTCCACGACTGCTGCCGCGCCGTCGCTCCATCGAGCGATCGTCCGTCCGCGCGCGAGCGGCGCTCCGCGCCCGAGCATGGCGACGAGCACGTCGTCGCCCATCGCCAGCGCCTCGGCGCGAACGGCCATCGCGCTTGCGCTGTCCCACCGGACCACGGCGCCGCCTCCGCGGGCCAACGCGCTGTCGCGCGCATCGAGCGCAGTCCGCCGCAGACGAATCGCCGTAGCGCCGATGCCCACCCGCATGCCGGCGAGCGCGGGTGCGAGCGGCTCGTCGGCGCCTGCGAGGCGCTCGAGCATCGGCGTCGCATCGGAGTCGGTGCGAGCCGACAGCCGCACGATGCCGATCCGGCCCGGCCAGCGCGCGCGCACGGAGTCGGTCGCGGCATCCAGGGTGCGAGCGGCGAGCGGCGAGACGACCACCAGCTCCACCGAATCCGCCGTCACGGCGAGTGAGGCACCCGCTCGCCGAGCCGCCACGAGTGCCGCGGAGAGCGATCCCGCGCGTTCGGCACGCGCGGTGTCGCGCGCGAGCGAGTCGAGCGCGATCGTCGCGTCGCCCACCAGCACTGCGCCGCTGTCGAACGCGATGAGACTTGTCGGCACACCGTCCGCCACTACGGCGCGCGCGTGCGCGATCGCGTCGGCGGCATTCGCGACGTCGGCCGATCGGTCGAGCAGCAGCACCCGCGCGCGGGGCGCGCGGCTGGGCGAGAGAACCGGGCGCGCGAACGCGGCGGCGGCGCTCGCCAGCAGCAGCACGCGCAGCAGGAGCAGCAGCAGGTCGCGCGGCCGCGTCGTGATGCGGCTCACGAGTGTGCGCCGGTCGGGAATGAACCGGGTCGTCGGCAACAGGTACGCAGCGGGTCGCTGCCGCGCCACGAGGTGCAGCACCACCACGCCGGCCATGCCCAGCGCGCCGACGACGAGGGCCCAGGGCACGAGGAAGGTCATCGTCCGCGCACGCCCGTCTCGCCCGCGAGCCGGCGCACGAGGTGCGCCGCGGGCTCCGATGTTTCGGCGCGCACATAGCGCACGCGCGCCGAACGGAACGCGGTCGATGTGTCGTCCAGCCAGGCGGCGAACGCGCGCTGATACTCGCGTCGTCCCGCGCCGTCGAGCGTGCGTCGCATCCGCGGCTGCTCCGGGTCCACGGCCAGCAGCGCCTCATTCGGTGGATCCAGCTCCTCGGATGCCACGAGGTGCACGACGATCACCTCGCCTCCGGCCGCGATGCGAAGCGTGGCGGCGGCGATGATATCGTCGAGGTCGCCCAGCAGGTCGGTGATGACGACGACCCGCGGTGCGCGCGCGCCGGTGACGAGCGGCGCGAGCGCGGCCGAGCCGCCAGGCGTCGTGCCGTCGAGCGCGCGGATCATCTCCACGATCACGCTGCGGCGCGCGCGCGGCGCGAGCGTGAACGCCGGCGCGCCCGAGATCGTGAGCCCGACTGGATCGGCTTCGGCGTGCGCGACGGCCGCGAGCGCGACGGCGATCTCGCGAGCCCGCACCCATTTCGTCAGCTCCGGCCGAGGAAACGCCATCGACGCGGACGCATCGACGAGGATCGCGGTGCGCAGCGTGGCGCGGTCGGTGGTGAGGCGGACGTACGCGCGGTCGCTCCGCGCGAGCAGCCGCCAATCCACCCGTCGCGGATCGTCGCCCTGCCGATACGGCCGGAACTCGCTGAACTCCGACGAGTTGCCACGCAGCTTCGACGGATGCGCACCCAGCGTGGCGCCCGACACGCGGCGGGCCGCATGCCAGCGCACGCCGCGAACAGAATCGAGCAGCGCTCCGTAGGGGCCCGCAGTCATTCGATGCTCACTTGGGACATTTGGGCTTCGAGATCGTGCTGCCGTCCCCGTAATCAGATCGCCAGTCCACTGCGCGGCGCCGCGACCCGCTCCAGCACTTCCGCGACCACCTGCTCCGGCGTCACCCCTTCCGCCTCGGCCGCGAAGGAGGCCAGCACTCGGTGGCGGAGCACGGGGAGCGCGACGCGCCTGATGTCCTCGGGGGCAACCGTCGCGCGGCCGGCCAGAAAGGCGTGCGCCTTGGCGCCCAGCACCAGCGCCTGTCCCGCGCGCGGTCCCGCGCCCCATCGCACGGCGCGCTTTACGAGCGCGGGCGCCGTGGGATCGTCGGGCCGCGTGGCGCGCGCGAGCGACGCGGCGTAGCGCAACGCGGGCTCGCTCGCCGCCACGTCGCGCACCGCACGCTGCAGCGCCACGGCCTCCTCGGCGCCGAGCACCGGTTGGAGCGCCGCCTGCGCCGCGCCTGTGGTGGAGCGCAGGATCGACACCTCGTCGTCGGCCGAGGGATAGCCGACGCGAACGTCGAACAGGAAGCGGTCGAGCTGCGCTTCCGGCAGCGGATACGTTCCCTCCTGCTCGATCGGATTCTGCGTCGCCAGCACGAAGAACGGCTC
The DNA here is from genome assembly GCA_038319425.1 of Gemmatimonadales bacterium. Classification (GTDB taxonomy): domain Bacteria; phylum Gemmatimonadota; class Gemmatimonadetes; order Gemmatimonadales; family Gemmatimonadaceae; genus AG11. The sequence goes on along the minus strand of JBBQDE010000034.1, from coordinate 6,341 downwards.
GGGCAGTCGCAGCGACTCGCCGGCGGCGGTGACGCGGTGCTCCTGCATCGCCTCGAGCAGCGCCGCCTGGGTGCGCGGCGGCGCGCGGTTGATCTCGTCCGCCAGCACGATGTTCGCGAACACCGGCCCGCGAACGAACCGGAAGCTGCGCGCGCCGGTGGCAGAATCCTCCTCGAGGATCTCGCTGCCGGTGATGTCGCTCGGCACGAGGTCCGGCGTGAACTGGATGCGGCGGAAGTCGAGCGCGAGCGCCTCGGCGATCGAGCGGATCATCAGCGTCTTCGCCAGACCGGGCACGCCGACCAGCAGGGCGTGTCCGCCAGCCGCCAGGGCCATGAGAATTTCGTCGAGCGCCGTCTCCTGCCCCACGATGCGCTTCTGCACCTCGCTGCGCAGGCGATGCAGCGCGTCGCGCAGCGATGCCGGGTCGGTGCGGACGCCGTGCCCGTGCGCAGGGGGAGCGGCCGCGGTGCTCAGCGGACGGGGCGCCGGCGGCGGTGGGTCAGCAGGAAGATCGAGCCGTCCACCGCGCCGACGGTCGTCAGGCTCACGCTCTCGTCCAACACCTCGAAGCCGCGCAGCTTCATCACGAACGCCTCGTGCGGCTCCTCGACGCCGGGGAAGAGCGCCGAGAGGGCGCGCCGCTTCACCGCGAGCACCCGCTCGTCGGGCGCCGCCGCGATGCTCACCACGTCCCACACTTCGGGCACCTCGACGCGGACCGTGACCGCCGGTGCGCCCGGAGCCGCCATCTGGATGACGCTGCCGCGCGTGCGGAGCTGCGTGACGAACGGGGCGCTCACGTGCGGGCCGGGATCGCGGGAAGCAGCGTCTCTTCGAGCACGTAGGGCGCGAGCGTGCTGAAGAAGCGCGCCACCTGCATGTCGAACAGATAGCTCGAGCCGGTCACCAGCGTGGCGCCGTCGCGCGTCATCACGGCGATCACGAGCTCCTCGCCGCCCTGGCCGCGAAACGTCACGTACTCCGGTCCTTCCTTCTCGAGGAACGTCGCGTAGAGACTGTTGCGCCGCGTGAAGAACCTCTTCGCCTGCGCGAGTACCTCAGCGGGCGAAAGCGAGGAGCGGTATTCCTGCAGCGTGCGCTGCGACTGGATCATGATCGGCGTCGGTGGAAGCACGTGGGCGGAGACGGCCGGCGGCCGTTGGTGTTTGGACACCGCCGGACGCGTTTGCGATGCCTGAAGCTTAACGGAAATCCAGCGCGTGCAGGGAGGGCTACGCGCGCTCGGGATCCTGGTACTCGAGGGGCAGCTCCACGCGGAACGTGGACCCCTCGCCCGCGGTGGACTGCACGAAGATCTCGCCGCCCAGGAGCCGGGCGAGCCGCCGCGCCAGGGAGAGCCCGAGCCCCGGACCGCCGAACCGCCGCGTGCTCGAGCCGTCCACCTGCCGGAACTCCTCGAACACGAGCTGCTGCATCTCGTCGGCAATGCCGATTCCCGTATCCTCTACGCGATACACCGCGCGCCCGTTGACGACGGCCGCCGAGAGCCGGATCTCGCCACTCTGGGTGAACTTGTACGCGTTGCTCAGCAGCGCGACCAGCATCTTGGTGATCTTGCGCCGGTCGCTCGACATCGCCGCGCCCGTCGCCGGCTCGCTCACGCGCAGCGTCACCTTGTCGGCGCGGCCGCGCGTGGACGCCACGGCGTCGCGCATCGGATCACGCACGTCGAACGTGGAGCGCACCACCTCGAGACCGCCGCGCTGAAGCGTCGTGAGCTCCAGCAGATCGCCGATCAGCTCCAGCAGGTGTTCGCTCGACGTCTTCACCTGGGCGATCGTGCGCCGCTGTTCCGGCGTCACGGGGCCGGCGAGCCCTTCGTCCATCAGCGCGAGATAGCCCATCACGGCCGTCAGCGGCGTGCGCAGCTCGTGCGAGATGTTGGCGAGGAACTCATCCTTCACGCGCCGCGCATCGAGCAGCGCGCCGTACTGCCGTTCCAGCTCGGCGTTGGTCTCGAGCAGCGCGCCGTTGGCGCGGCGCAGGTCCTCGATCAGGCGCGCCTTCTGGGCCGTCGCGGCCATCTGGTCGGCCACCATCCGCAGCAGCGAGCGCGTCTCGGCGCTGATCGCGCCGGCCTTCTCGAAGTAGAACGTGACGGCGCCGAGCACCCCGTCGCCGGTCTGAAGCGGCAGCGCGACGATGGCGCGGAACCCCAGCTCGTGCGCCACCTCCGCCCAGTCCTCGAGCCCGGAATCCGCGAGCACGTCGGGGACCTCGATCACGCGGCGCTCCGCCGCCGCCTCGCCGCTCGGCCCAAAGCCAAGCCGCACGCGCATGTCGCCGAGAAAGGGGCTGAAGCGCTCAGGCCAGTTGTGCACCGCGGCCAGCCGCATCAGCTCACTTGCCCCATCGATCAGATAGATGCAGGCGAAGGTGGCGCCGACCAGCGGACTCACCCGATCGAGGGCGAACTGGAACACCTCCTCCGGCCGGTCGGCGGTGAGGAAGGCGTGCACGATCTCGCGGACGGCGATCAGCTCGCGCAGTCCGGACTCGGTGTTTTCCGGCGCCGAGCGAAGCCGATCGCTCTTGAGCGGCGTGGTTCGGGTCACGGCGGGAATATGGAGCGGGTACCCGGAAGCGGCCAGATGTTTATGCGGCCGCTACTTCCCGTGACCCTTCTTCGGCACCGTCAGCGTCCGCACCTCCAGCCGGTGAATCAGCACGTGCGCCGGCGTCAACACCACCTGCGCCACCGCCTCGGCCACGTCCTCCGGCATCAGCTTCCACCGGTCCGCATCACTCACCTCCTTCCCGCTGAACGCCGTGGCCACCGCGCCAGGCATCACCACCGACACCTTCACCCCGTGCTCCCGCACCTCGATCATCAGGTTCTCCGCCCACGCCGTGACGAACGCCTTCGTTGCGCCGTAGCAGCTGCCGCCGGCGAACACGCTGCGCGCGCCGATCGAGCCCACCGTGCACACGTGACCGCTCCCACGCGCGAACATGCCCGGCAGCACGGCGCGCGTGACGTGAAACAGCGCGTTCACGTTCACGTCGAGCATGCGCTGCCACTCCTCGGCCGTCAGCTCCACGAACGGCTTCAGGATGCCGACGCCGGCGTTGTTCACCAGCACATCCACCTCGATGCCACCGACCTGCCGCGCCACTGCACCGGCATCGGCGACGTCGAGTGCGATGGTGCGGCACATCCCGCCCGCGGCTACCACCTCGGCGCGGAGGGCATCGAGCTCAGCCTGCTTGCGCGCGACGGCCACGACGTTCCACTTCTCGCGCGCGAAGCGCAGGGCGATGGCGCGACCGATGCCGCGCGACGCGCCGGTGACGAGGATGGAGGGCTTGGACGGTGTCATTGGCATGGAGACCTTGTTGATGATTTCGTGGCGTGTTTGTAGACGGCGTGCGAACGACGGGGGCCGGGTTGTAAAAGGTACACCGTACAGGGTACCTGGTACGCGGTACGCCTTGGCTGGCTTCGCGACGCGGCGGATTGGTACTGTCACGCTCGCGACGCCTGCCATGCTGTCGAGGTGCACGATTGCCGAAGGTTGCGGCAAGAGCTCACGCGCCGAGACCCTCCGCTTCCTCGAGATCGCCGCCGGCTCCGCGGCGGAAACGAAGCATCACCTACTCGTGGCCATGGAAACCGGGATCATGCTCAGCGTCGACGCCGGAGCCTATCTAGCGCGCATCGTGACCGTCCGGCGGATGCTCTTCGCCCTGATCAAACGCCTTCCCAGCTGACGCAGAAACGTCTGACGGCAGTGGCAGAGGCGGCGTACCGCGTACCGGAGTACCCTGTACGATGTACCCTGTACAACGCGGCCCCCGCGGTCCCAACGCCGCTGCCGGACGCCGTCGACAACGAAGCCTCAGGCCAACATGGATTCGACCTTCCGCACCAACGGCGCAAACGACAACGTCTTCCCCGCCACCCGCTGCGCCTGCTCCTGCGCCAACTCGCGCTGCGCCTCGCCGAACAGGGACTCGGCGATCCACGGCCCCGCCCGCGGGTTGCGCCACCAGTCCACGTTGTTGTGCTCCACGAGCGTCTCCGCGATCAACGCTTGCAGCTGCCACGCGCGGAGGTAGCGCGCCGCGTAGTAGCGCGGATCGATGTCCACGAACGCGTCGGCCGGCGAGTACTGGAAACTCGTCGCGCTCGTGAGCAGCTGCACGTAGAGATCGGGCGCGGCGTCCCACGTGACTGCGCCGCCGAACAGTTGTGTCTCGTAGATCAGCTTCGCCGCGTACCGCCGCAGGTAGTGCAGCTCCTCGAACCCGGCCGTGCGCAGGAATGCCGGCGTGCCGTTCCGCTCAAGACCCGTGTAGCGCTGCAGCCACCCCGCATCCTGCATCAAGTGGTCGAACAGCATCGCGTACGCTTCGGTCACCGAGTTGTCGCCCATCCACCGGTACTCCATCGGCAGGTCGGGGCGCATGTACGCGAAGTGCAGCGCGTGCCCGAGCTCGTGCAGGAAGGTGCTCCAGTCGGTCTGGCCGCCGTGCGGCCGCAACACCAGGTAGACCTCGTCGGGCACCCGCACTGGCGCGCAGAACGCGCGCGACCGCTTCCCTTCCCGCTCGCTCGTGTCGAACCGTACGCGTCCGCCGGCCGTCGGGTCCATCCCCATTTCACTCACCTGCCGGCGGATCGACCGCTCCATGTCCGACGCCGGGAAGAACTGATCGAACTCCCGGGCCCGGAACAGCGCGAGCGCGTCGGCGCGCGTCGCTTCGCGCGGGTCCATCCCCAGCACCTTCTTCACGAACGCGGGGTACGTCTCGTCCCACATCGCCTGGGTATCGCGCAGGAAGGCGGCGCACTCGTCGCGCAGTCCGGCGAGCGAGATGCCGTTCAGCAGCTCCCAGCTCGGATTGTAGCCGTTGGCAAGGCCGAGCGACTCGGTGATGTCGCGCTCGCGCTGGAGCCGTTCGCGCCGCATCGGCGCCAGCTCCCGCTCCACGATGGCGGCGCGCGCGGTCTCGATCATCGCGCGCTCGCGGCGGTCGGTGCTGTTCCCCGTCTCGATCGCGGCGCGCTGATACGACATCTGTCGTCCGTCCGACAACTGGAGCACCGCGTCCGCCTCCCACGCGATCTCGCGCTCGTCGAGCGCCGCGAGCTGCCGGCTGCTCTGCGACTCCACCTGCCAGTCGAGGAGCAGGCGCGCCGAGCGGCGCTCCTCGCTCCCTTCCGCGCTGCCGGTGAACGCCTCGCGCGCCACCTCGAGCGCCTCCGGACCCAGGATGCCGCGGTGCGCGTGATAGATCGGCTGCAGCTCCGCCGATCCTTTCAACCCGCTGTGCGCCTCATAGTACTCGCGCGACAGCGCCTCCATGAACTGCTCACCCTCGCGACGAAGCCGGTCGATCGACAGCGGTGCGCTCATCCCGGGATCCGCTCCTGGAGATATCCGCGCAGCGCCCCGGCCGACATCCGATCCTGCTTCAGCGTGTCGCGGTCGCGCACGGTGACCGTGCCGTCCTTCACGGAATCGCCGTCGACCGTGATGCAGAACGGTGTGCCCACTTCGTCCTGCCGCCGGTACCGCTTCCCGATGCTCCCCGTCTCGTCGTAGTCCACGGGAAAGTGCTGCCGCAGCTCGCCAGCGATGCGATGCGCCATCTCCGGCATGCCGTCCTTCTTGGTGAGCGCGAACACCGCCGCCTTGATGGGCGCGAGCGACGGATGCAGACGCAGCACGGTGCGTCCCTCCGCTTCGCCTTCCACCGTCTCCTCGCGATACGCGTTCACGAGCACAGCCAGCGTGGTGCGGTCCGCGCCGACCGACGTCTCGATCACGAACGGCAGGTAGCGCTTGTTGTTCGGCTGATCGAAGTATTCGAGCTTCTTGCTCGAGTATTCCTGGTGCCGGCTCAGATCGAAGTTGCCGCGGTTGTGAATTCCCTCGATCTCCTGGAAGCCGAGCGTGCCGCCGAAGTCGAACTCGATGTCGAACGCGGCGCGGGCGTAGTGCGCGAGCTCGGCGCCGGCATGCTGGTGGTAGTGCAGCCGCTCCGGCGCGAGGCCGAGGCTCTGGTGCCACTTCATCCGCTCGGCCTTCCAGAACTCGAACCACTCCATGTCCGTGCCCGGCTCGACGAAGAACTGCATCTCCATCTGCTCGAACTCGCGCGTGCGGAAGATGAAGTTCCCGGGCGTGATCTCGGTGCGGAACGCCTTGCCGATCTGCGCGATGCCGAAAGGCACCTTCTGCCGCGTGCTCTGCTGCACGTTCAGGAAGTTCACGAAGATGCCCTGCGCCGTCTCGGGACGCAGGTACACGGTGGACGCACTCTCCTCCACCGGCCCCATGAACGTCTTGAACATGAGGTTGAACATGCGC
>JBBQDE010000033.1:0-12812 GCA_038319425.1 Gemmatimonadales bacterium | reverse complement strand
GGATGAGCAGACCGGCAAAGGCGTCGCCGACGGCGACGAACGCGCGGGCGAAGGTGCCGTCGTCACGCATTTCCACGCGTCGCGTGCCCGCACTGCGGCCCAGCACGCGGTTGATCTCGTTCAGCGAGTCGAGTCGCGTGTCGGCGGCACTCACGCCGCGCTCGGCGAGCGCGCGCAGGACCGCCCGCACCCGCCGCGCGTCGCCGAGCACCGCGAGCGCGCCGGCCGGCTGCTGAAGCGCGCGGCGCTGCATGGAGCCGGCGCGCTCGGGATCGAGCACGTGCGCCGACTCGAGCCAGCCCACGAAGCGCCCGACGTCATTCAGGGCGTCGGCGCCGCGTGCGCCGGTGTCGGTGTTCACGAAGTCGAGCCACAAGCGCTCGGCCACGAACACGAACGCATGGCGTGCGCGATGTTCGGCGTGGTGAGCGCGGGGGGAGAGCTCGGGTGGGGGTGACATGCGGCCCTAGCATATCCCGGGATCCGGGGGGCGGCAACCGGCTCCCCACGGACGCGGCAAGCGGTACGTTGCACGCTCACTTTCACCGGAGCGATCGCACATGTCCTCGTCGTTCGCGACCCAGATGACTCGCGTCACGGTGGGCTCGTTGAATCCCGTCAAGATCGGCGCGGCTCGCTCGGTCGTGCAGCGTCTCGTCGCCGATGCGAACGTCGCCGGCGCCGCGGTCGCCAGCGGAGTTCCGGATCAGCCGTGGGGCGACGAGGAGACGATTCGCGGCGCGCTCACGCGTGCGCGCGCCGCGCGCGAAGCCACCGACGCGGACGCCGGCATCGGCATCGAAGGCGGCGTCGTCCTCACCGAGGACGGCTCGGTGCGCAGCTGCGCCTGGGCGGCGGTGGTCATGCGCGACGGCCGCGAGGGCATCGGTGGCTCGCTGGCGATGACGCTGCCGCCGCGGGTGGCCGACCTCGTGCGCGGAGGGATGGAGCTGGGGCACGCGATGGACGCCGTGACCGGGTCCCACAACGTGAAGCAGGGGGTGGGCGCGGTGGGCATCCTCACGCGCGGGCTCGTCACGCGACAGCAGGCGTACGAGGTCATCGTCGCCTACGCACTGGCCCCGCTGCTCACGCCCTGACCGACGTCAGGTCGCGGGAACGGGGAGCGGCGCGGCCAGCGCATCCTCCCGATAGACCAGCCACCCGGTCGTCTCCTCCGCGACGAGCTCTACCTCCGTCCCGATCGGCAGCGTCAGGTTCGGACTGTCGTGGCCGGCCGGAAAGTCCATCAGGACCGGCACGCCAAGGTCGGCGACGAGGTCGAGCACGAAGTCCTCGAACTCGTCTTCTTCCGATCGATCGAGCGACAGGTGGCCGAAGACGATGCCCTTCACCTTGCTCAGCAGGCCGGCGGCGCGCAGCTGCACGAGTCGCTCGTCGACGAACGACATCGGATCGCGCACCTCCTCGAGAAAGAGGATGGAATCGGTGGTGTCGATCTCGTAGGGTGTGCCGATGGTCTGTTGCACCAGCGCCAGGTTGCCGCCGACCAGCCGTCCAACGGCGCGGCCCGGCTTCACGGTTCGCGCGACGTCGCGGCCAAACCGCGCGGTGGGACGCGTCGTGGTGAGCGCCGACAGCATGGACGACGTCGTGATGTCGCGGGCGCTGGGAATGAGATCGTCCACGGTGGGGCCGTGGAAGGCGCGCAGTCCCGCCAGGCGCATGAGCCACAGGTGCAGCACCGTGATGTCGGAATAGCCGACGAACGACTTGGGGTTGGCGCGAAAGAGCTCGGGATCGAGATAGGGCAGCATTCGCACGGCGCCGTATCCACCGGTTCCGCCGATCACGGCCTTCACCCGCGGATCGAGCCACATCTTCGTGAAGCTTTCCGCCCGGCGCTCGTCCTCGGCGCGCTGGTAGTGGCGCGTGGTGGAGAGCTCGGGATCGACGAGGACGCCGTAGCCGGCCCGCTCGAGCGCGCGCACGCCGCGCGCGAGCCATCCTGCGCGCGGAGAGTACGACGAGGCCACGACACCGATCGTGTCCCCCTTCTGCAGCGGCGGAGGGCGAAGCAGCGGCGTGCGATCAGCCACGCGTTGCGGGGACGCCGCTTACGGGGGTATCGGCATCGTCGTCAGCCGATGCGTCGGCGGCGTTCGGCTCCGGGTCGCGGCGCGTACTCGTGCTTCGCAGGAGACGCTCAACTTCCGCCTGCGCTCCGAGCGAATCAGAAATCTGTTGTCCGATCTGTCGCGCGGCGTCGAGCGACGCGGTCACCGACTCGATGCCCGCGCTGCCCATCTGCAGTCGCAGAAGATCCAGCCGGATGTTCTCGAGCGCGGCGACGGTGGCGGCGAGTCGTTCCGCGCCGAGCGCGCGGGCGGTGCGGAGCTCGTCGGCGACGTGCGTGCGTTCGCCGTCGTTCAGGGAATCACCGCCGCGCTCGAACATGGCCAGCTGCACGTCGAGCGCGTCGATGCTCAGGCGCAGCTTGCCCGCATCGGCCTCGAGTCGGCGCACCGTATCGGGAAGCGCGGCCAGCTCCAGGCGCGACGCCTTGGGCAGGGCGGCGTACAGGTGATCGGTCGCGCGGCCGAGCGCGACTTCCGTGAGGAGCGGCATCCCAAGCGCGGGCCGCTCCACCTTCTTCAGCCCCAGGGATGCGAACCGCGCAAAGCGCGCGCCCCATCGTCCCTTCCAGAAGGCGATCGACATCGACGCGAGACGCGACGCCAGTCGCAGTCGAACGAACTCGCCGCCCAGCGCGACACCCGAAAAGGTGAGCGCCGAAAGCGAGAGGAAGAGGGTGCCGTAGACGATCGTCTCGCCCTGCCACAGGAGTTCGAGCGGGAGCGGCAGCAGGTCGTACATCTTCGACTGCTCCCAGGCGAGGAATGCGCCGATGGCCGATGCGCCGAGCGATGATCCGAACATGACGCGCATGGCCCGCCGGAATCCCGGCGACGCCTGGCGCCGCTCGTACTCGATCTCCTCGCTTCGCGCGAGCTGATGCTCCCGCATAGCGGCGTACAGGTCGTCGACCACGTACCCGTCGCCGAGGATGCGCCGCAACCGGAAGTAGCTGGGGACGAAGCCCACGATCGCGAGTGGGGCGAAAGGAACGAGAAAGGTCCACTCGAGGGACGTCGCGAGCACCATCGTCACGCCGGCCATCGATCCGATGCCGAGTAGTGCGAGCCGCGCGGGCAGCTCCCGCTCGCCTTGGTTCAGGAACACGCGAAGCGGAGCGGGGATCTCCTTGGCGTGCTCGAACGCGAGGTCGATCGCCTCGGCGAAGCTCTCCGCGTTGCGGTAGCGGCGCGTGGGCTCCTTGTGCAGGCAGCGCGGCACGGCGTTGGCGAGCCGCGGCGGGACCGACGGCGCCACGCTCGTGATGGTGGGCGCGATCGTGCCGAGCTGCTGTGCCACCACCTCCGCACTCGACGTACCGTCGAACGGAAGTCGACCGGTGAGGGCGTAGAAGCCCACGATGCCCAGCGAGTAGAGGTCGCTGCGCGCGTCGAGCGGCTCGCCCGCGGCCTGTTCGGGGCTCACGTAGTGCGCGTTGCCCATCACGCGCCCGTCGTGAGAGAGCGCGCTGGTCTGCATGGCGCTGGCGATGCCGAAGTCGGTGACGATCGCCCGCTCGCTGCCGCGCTCGAGCATGATGTTCTCCGCGCTCACGTCGCGGTGCACGATTCCAGCGCCGTGTGCGTATGCCAACGCCCACGCGACTTCGCGCAGCACCCGCGCCGCCTGGCCGGGGAGGAGCGGGCCGCGCGTCCGGATCCGTTCGCCGAGCGTCGTGCCGTCCACGAACGCCATGACGATGAAGGCGTAGCCGCCCCGTTCTCCCGCGGCGTACACGGAAACGATGTTCGGATGGGTCAGGCCAGCCGCGGTCCGAGCCTCGCTCAGGAAGGCGTCGCGCAGCTCGGCCCGGCTCGTGAAGTCGCGCGGCAGCACCTTGATCGCGACCGGCCGGGCGAGGCGGACTTCACGGGCGAGGTACACGACGCCCATGCCGCCGCGGCCGAGCTCCCGGTCCAGCGAGTACTCGCCGGCGAGAGCCGTCTGGACTGCGATGAAGTCCGCGTCGGGGTCGTGGGCCATTGGCCAAGGTAGGCAGGGCGCGCCCGGCGGCGCCAGCGTGACCGCACCCTCACGGGCCACTTCCGCGCGCTAGATTGCACGACATGGCAGCGCCCCTGCACGACCAGCCCGCGACCTACTTCCGGAAGGGATTCGGCCTCAAGGCCGACGTCCAATCCGAGCTGTCGGCCGACTACAACGGCCGCATCGTGGACACGCTACGCGAGCATGACTATACGCTGACCGTGGGCGAGGTCACGATCCGGCTGGCCAAGGAGTTCGGCTTCTGCTACGGCGTCGAGCGGGCGGTCGAGTACGCCTACCAGACGCATCGGAAGTTTCCCGACCGCCGGCTGCTGCTCGTGGGCGAGATCATCCACAACCCGCATGTGAACGACAAGCTGCGGGCGATGGGGATCGAGATCATGGAGGCGAACCAGAGCGGCGAGTTCGACTTCAGCGTCATCCGGCCGGATGACGTGGTCATCCTGCCCGCCTTCGGCGTCACCATTGCGGCGTTCGAGGCGCTGCGCGCCATCGGCTGCGTTCTCGTGGACACGACGTGCGGCTCGGTGCTCAACGTGTGGAAGCGCGTGGATACCTATGCGCGCGACGGCTATACGGCGCTCATCCACGGGAAGTATTATCACGAAGAGACGCGTGCCACGGCGTCGCAGGTGATGAAATATCCCGGCGGCAGCTACCTCATCGTGCGCGACATGAGCGAGGCGCGCGAGGTCTGCGAGTACATCGAGGGGCGCGGTGCTCGTGACGCGTTCATGCTGAAGTTCGGCAAGGCCGCTTCGCCCGGCTTCGACCCCGACGTGCACCTTCGCCGCATCGGCGTCGCCAATCAGACGACGATGCTCGCCAAGGAGTCGCTGGCGATCGGTGAGGAAGTCGGACAGGCGATCGCGAGGGCGCGCGGCGCCGACGCTCGCGCAGCGGATTTCCGAACTTTCGACACGATCTGCAGTGCCACCCAGGAGCGGCAGGACGCGGTGATGGCGCTGCTCGAGGAGCCGCTCGACGCGATGATCGTCATCGGCGGGTTCAACTCGAGCAACACCATCTCCCTCGCGGCGCTCTGTGCCGAGCGGGTGTCGACGTATCATATCGAGGACGCGGGGGGGCTCGATCCCGATTCGGGCTCGGTGCACTACCGCGTGGCGGGTGTGAAGCACGTGGAAGAGACGCGCGTGGGGTGGATGCCGACGGGCGGCGCGATCCGCATCGGAGTGACGGCGGGGGCGAGCACGCCGAACAACAAGATCGGCGAGACGGTGGGGCGGATCCTGGCGACGCGCGGGATCGTGCTGTCGGCGTCCTGAACAGCGTACGTCGTTGGAAGCGCGCCTGACGCCGCGTTGACGGCAGGGGCCGAGATTGTACAGGGTGCAGCGTACGTGGTACCAGGTACGCGGTACTCCCCCGTCGACATCGGGCCGCGCGTACCTCGTACCGGTACCGCCGACCCTGTACCTTGTACAACCAGCGCCGCGCCGTTCAGACGCCGTTCAACCGCATCCGCACCTCCGCACCGGCTGTGTTCTTCTCTGCCTACATCGCGCTCGGCGACTCCATGTCGATCGATCTCTACCCGGCGCTCGACGCAGGAGAGATCGACGTCGCGGTGGCGTTGGAGCGGAATGTCACCGCCGGCAGCGTGGCGCCGATCGGGGCGGCGTCGCTGCTGTATCAGAACGACGATGCGCGATGGCCGGAGGAGCAGGGCGCCGACCTCGTGTCGCGCTATCCGGGCATCGTGTTCCAGAACCTGGCGACCGACGGGGCGACGATCGGCGACGTGTTCGGCGAGCAGCTGCAGCAGCTCGACGAGAGCGACGACGAGACGCTGGTCACGCTCACGGTGGGCGGCAACGACCTGCTGAGCGCCTTCTCGAACCGCCCGCGTGCCTCGCTGCTCGAAGCGATCGCGCGCGACGTGGCCGAAGCGTACGAATTCCTCCTCGATGCGGTGCGCCGCGCACGTCCGTCCTCCCTCATCCTGCTGTCCACGATCTACGATCCGTCCGACCGCCTTGGCCGCATTCCCGGCGTGCTCGAGGAGGCGGGCAAGCTGCCGCTCGAGATACTCGACGGGATGAACGATCACATCCGCCGACTGGCTGACGGCACGCCGAACGCCGTGCTGGCCGACGTGTACGCGCACTTCCTGGGGCACGGCGCCACCGCGCCGGAGGAAGACCGCTGGTACTGGCGACGCTCGCTGATCGAGCCCAACGCGGTCGGCGCGCACGAGATGCGCCGCATGTGGCGCGACGTGCTGGACGAGGAGGAGCTGCGCGGATGACGCACCCGCCGGCGCGTGCGCCGCATCCCGCCCTCGCCGCATGGGCCGCGCTCCGCGAGCACGCGGCGGGGCGCGGTGCGCTGGTCACTCTCGTGCGCGCCGACGGCGGGGTCTCCAAGCCGGTGGGCGCGCATCTCGCGCTCGCGACGGATGGCCGCGCGTTCGGCAGCGTGACGATCGGCGGCTGTGCCGACGGACGCGCCATCACGGCAGCGCAAGCGGTGCTCCGCAGCGGCGCGCGCGAGCTGCTCACGGTTCCCCTGAGCGAGGAGGACGCGCTCGCGCTCGGCCTTGGCTGCGCCGGCGACGTCGAGCTGCTCGTCGAGCGCGTCGGGTACGGCGCCGCTGATCCGCTGGCCGCTGCGCTCGACGCCGCCGAGTCGGTGCTCGAACGCGGCGTGCGGGGGGTGTTGGTGACACCGCTGGCCGGAGGCGCGGGTCGATTGCTCGTGGGGGAGGATGGCACGCGGGCGGGATTCACTGGCGATGCGACGCGCGACGACATTGCGGCCGCGCTGGCGGCTGCCGCCCTTCGCGACGGCGACGCGTCCAGCGGCGTGAAGGAGTCGGGGGGCGAGTCCTGGCTCGTGCAGCTCCTGACGCCGACCCGCACGCTGCTGATCATCGGCGCCACGGAGATCGCCGCCGCCCTCTGCACCCTGGTCGCGCCGCTCGGGTGGCGGGCGGTGCTGATCGACGCGCGCGACGAGCTGCTTGCCGAGCCACGGTTCGCGGGCGCCGCGGAGCGGCACGTCGCGCTGCCGTCCGAGATCGTGGCCGCGCGTCTTGCCGGCGCGAGTACGGCGGTGGTGGTGGTGGCGCACGACTACAGGGTGGAGCTTCCCGTGCTGCGCGTCGCGCTGCGTGGCGCGACGCCGTACGTCGGCATGCTCGGAAGCCGGAAGCGCGCGGCCGCGGTGCGCGCCCTTCTCGCCGAGGACGGACTCGGCGACGCGGAGCTGGCGCGCCTGCGCGCGCCGATCGGCCTGGCGATCGGCGCACAGGGTGCCGCCGAGATTGCCGTGAGCATCGTCGCGGAGCTGATCGCGACGTGGCGCGGAGTTGGCGGGGCGGGCGTGAAAGCACCGTGAGCGCGGCCGCCCCCTATCTCGCGACGGTGATCGAGCTCTACCGCCGGCCGCACAACCAGGGCGCGCTCGCGGCACCGACGCACATGCATGAAGCGGTCAACCCGCTGTGCGGCGACCGCGTGCGCATCGAGCTGGAGGTGCGAGACGGCGCCGTGATGAATGTGGCGTTCGCCGCCAGCGCCTGCGCCATCGCGACCGCGTCGGCATCGCTGCTCACGGACGACCTGCGCGGGCGCGCGGTGGACGACGCCCTCGCCATGGACGAGGAAGCCGTGATCCACGCGCTCGGCGCGGGCGTCCCGATCGGGCGGAGAGGCTGCGCGATTCTGCCGCTGCGCGTCCTGCGCGGGGCGCTCGGACAGCCAGCGTGATCGCGGGGCTGCTGCTGGCCGCCGGACGCAGCGCGCGCTTCGGTGGCGACAAGCTGCTCGCGCCGTTGCACGGACGCCCGGTGCTGTTCTGGAGCGCCGCGGCGATGGCGATGGAGGTCGACGTGCTCTACGTCGTCGTGCCGACGAACGCCACGGCGCGTATCGACGCGCTCGAGGGGATTCCGGCGATCGTGGTGCAGCATGCGCGAAGCGACGACGGCATGGCCAGCTCCATCGCGGCGGGCATCGCCGCGCTCCCGTCCGACGCGGACGCCGTCGTGATCGCGCTGGCCGACCAGCCGCTCGTTGCGCCGTCGGTGACCCGACGGCTTTGCGATCGATGGCGCGCTGGTGGTGCAACCGCGGTGGCGCCGCGATACGGTGACGGGCGCGGTCACCCCGTGCTGTTCGCTCGCGCGGCGTTCGCCGCGTTGGCGGCTTTGCAAGGCGACACGGGCGCACGCGCCGTGCTCGATGCGTTGGGCGACGAGGTCGTGCAGATCCCGGTGGACGCGTCGATGCCGGTGGATGTGGACACGCCCGAAGCGCTCCGGGCGCTCGCCGCCAGCTGGCGGGAGTGAACGCTTGCGGCGCGGCGCGCATCGGCGCACTTTCGAGTCGTCATCACCCTTCCTCCGATGCATCCTCGATTAACGGAGCTCCGCGACTACGCCGACGCCCAGCGGAGCGACCTCCTGTCCGCGGTGTCGCCGCTTCCACTCGAACGCTGGACGGAGCATCCTGCCGCCGGCCGATGGTCCGTCGTCGAGCTGTTCGAGCACTTGTACCGGGTGGAGCACAGCTGCGCGCGCGTGATCGCGAAGGCCGTGGCGGGGGCGCGCGAGGCGGGGCACTCCATGGAGACGGACACGCACTCCATGCTCGGGACGCTCGACGCGTTCGGGCTCCGCGACCGGACGCGACGCCTCGAAGCGCCGGAGCGCGTCGTGCCGACCGGCACCTGGACGCCGGAGGAAGCGCGCGAGAAGCTCGCGACGTCGCACGCCGAGCTGCACGAGGCGATTCGCGCCGGCGACGGGCTCGCGCTCGGCACCATCTATCAAACCCATGCTCGGCTCGGCGACATCGACCTGTACAGGTGGATTCTCTTCGTCGCCGAGCACGAGGCACGTCACGTCCAGCAGGCCGTGGAGATCACCGAGCAGCTCGGCGCGATCGTCCACTGACCTCCGACCACCCCTTCATCCCCATTCAGGAGTGCACCACATGATGCGCCGTTCGTTCACTGCGGTTTCTCTGCTCGTGTTGGCCACCGCGCCGCTCGCGGCCCAGATGAAGGATCACGATCCCGACGTGAAGGCCGGGGGCGGAGCACTGCCCGCCGGTTGGACGGGGCGCACGGATCGCGAGAACCAGAAGCTCTCCGACGCCAAGTTCGAGACGATGGGCACCGGTTATCACGTCACGTCCGGGCCGGCGGCGATCTACTGGAAGGATAACAAGGTGACCGGGCTGTTCATCGCGAACGCAACCTTCACGCAGATGAAGGCGCCGATGCATCCGGAGGCATACGGCATCTTCTTCATGGGCAAGAGCCTCATCACGTCCGAGCAGAACTACGCGTACCTGCTCGTGCGCGGCGACGGCAAGGTGATGGTGAAGCACCGCGCCGGAAAGGACGTCCACACGATCATCGACTGGACGGACAACGCCGCCGTCCACAAGCAGGATGCCGCCGGCAAGGCGACGAACACGCTGACCGTGGATGCGAGCCGGGCGGATTCGGTGCGCCTGAAGGTGAACGGCGCGCAGGTGGCCGCGATGCCGGGCTCGCACGTAGGGAGCACGGACGGCGCGGTGGGCCTGCGCGTGAACCACAACCTCGACGTGCACGTCGCGGACTTCGCCATCACGCCGCAGAAGTCGTCTTCCGCCATGGCACCGCCGAAGAAAGCGACCAAGAAGATGGCGAAAGCCAAAGGGTGATTGCGCTCCTCGCCGCCGCCGGCCTGCTGGCCGGCGCGCGGCTCGCCCCAGCGACTGTCCCGGTACCGCCGCGCGCCGCGCAGGACGTCTACAACGGCCGCGCGAACCAGCTGCGCGTGCGGCCGCCGCGACTCGATGAAACCGGCGCGGAGGTCGACGGCCGGCTCGATGAGCCGCAGTGGGACCGCGCCGCGCTGCTCACCGGCTTCTCGCAGTTCTCCCCCAGCGATGGCACTCCCGCCGAGGACTCCACCGAGGTACTGGTGTGGTACTCGCCGACGGCGATCCATTTCGGCATCCGCGCCTTCGAGCCGCACGGTGCGCCGCACGCGACACTCGCCGACCGCGACAAGATCAGCGCCGACGATAACGTCCAGATCCTGCTCAGCACGTTCAACGACGGCAGGCAGGCGACGGTGTTCGCCGTCAATCCGTTCGGCGTGCAGGCCGACGGCACACTCACCGAAACGAACCAGAGCGTGTCGAACGGCTTCGGCGGTGGGACCCTCGCCCGCCAACCCGCCGACGTGAGCGCCGACTTCGTCTTCCAGTCCAAGGGACAGGTCACTCCGTCGGGGTACGTGGTGGAAGTCCGGATTCCGTTCAAGAGCCTGAAGTACCAGTCCACCGACGTGCAGTCGTGGGGGCTGAACGTCGTCCGCCGGGTGCAGCATTCGGGGCACGAGGACAGCTGGGCGCCGGCGCGGCGCGCCGGCCTGTCGTTCCTCGCCCAATCCGGTGCGCTCGACGGGCTCACCGACCTGCGGCGCGGGCTCGTGCTGGACGTGAACCCGGAGGCGACGCAGCGCACGTCGGGCGTCGTGCCAGCGGTTGGCGGGGGAGCGTGGCGGTACGCGTCGGGACGCCCGGAGCTCGGCGGCAACGTGCGGTGGGGCATCACCAACAACCTCACGCTCAACGGCACCGTCAATCCCGATTTCTCGCAGATCGAATCGGATGCGGGTCAGTTCAGTTTCGATCCCCGCTCGGCGCTCTTCTTTCCCGAGAAGCGCCCCTTCTTCCTCGACGGGCTCGAGAACTTCGCGACGCCGCACTCCCTCGTCTACACCCGGCGCGTGATCCAGCCGGTGGGCGCGGCGAAGCTCACCGGCAAGGTATCGGGCACCAACGTCGCGTTCATGAGCGCGGTGGACGACGTGGCGGGCTCGGACTCGCGCGCCGATCATCCGGTGTTCAACATCCTGCGCGTGCAGCGCGACATCGGCGCGTCGTCCAAGCTGGGTGTCACGTATACCGATCGCGTGGACGGCGGCAGCTACAATCGCGTCGCCGACGTGGACGGCAGCTATCTGTTCGGCGGTATCTACAGCATGCAGGGCCAGTACGCTCAGAGCTTCACGCGGCTGCCCTCCACTCGCGTGTTGAATGCGCCGTTGTGGCATGCGCAGGTGAACCGCAACGGAAGGAACTTCGCGTTCGGCTATTCCCTGGACGGCGTGCACGAAGACTTCCGCACCCAGACCGGATTCATCGGACGGGGCGGCGTGGTGAACGCGAACATCAGCCACCAGTACACGGTGTTCGGCGGACGCGGGGCGCTGTTCGAGACGGTGACGTTCAATCCGGCGCTGCTGGGGACCTGGCGGTACCAGAGCTTCGTGCACCAGAACGACGCGATCGAGAAGAAGCTGCACTTCAACCTGAACACGACGATGCGCGGCGGGTGGAACGCGGGGTTCAGTGCCTTTTTCGAGACCTTCGGCTACGATCCGGCGCTGTATGCGGACTACCGCATCCTGAACGCGCCCGGTGATACGCTGCCCTACGTGGGCACGCCGCGCATCCCGAACAGCGACTGGCTCCTGTCCTTCAGCACTCCGGCCGGTCGGCGGGTCGCGGCGAGTGTGTTCTACGTCTGGGGACGCGACGAGAACTTCCATGAATGGGCGTCGTCGGAGTTCGTGGTGTGGACGTACAGCCTCACGGTGCGCCCCACCGACAAGCTGCGGGTGAATGCGACCTACAACATGCAGAGCTTCAACCGGCGCTCCGACGGCAGCATCGTCGCGAACAACCGGATTCCGCGGTTGAAGGTGGAATACCAGATCGCCCGTCCGCTGTTCGTCCGGCTCGTGGGCGAGTACACCTCGCTGTACCGCGATGCGCTGCGTGACGAGGGGCGCACCGGCAAGCCCATCATCACCTACGACGAGTGTGCCGGCGACGTCTATCAGCTCACGACGGCGT
Organism: Gemmatimonadales bacterium; assembly: GCA_038319425.1. Lineage (GTDB taxonomy): Bacteria > Gemmatimonadota > Gemmatimonadetes > Gemmatimonadales > Gemmatimonadaceae > AG11. The sequence goes on along the minus strand of JBBQDE010000033.1, from coordinate 822 downwards.
GCCAACGCAGCTTCTTCCGCGGGGACTTCCTGTTCTCGTACCAGCCGAATCCGGGCACGGTGCTCTTCGTGGGATACGGCGCCGGGTACACCGACACGCGTCTCGCGTCGCAGTCGTTCGAGTTTCCCCGCAGCCTGGGCTTCCGCGGCTACAACCGCACCGACGACGCGCTCTTCGTGAAGGCCAGCTACTTGTTCCGTCTCTGACCCGATACGGATGACCGACGCCACGCGCAGCGACGCCCGCGAGGGGGCCGCGGAGCTCGCGCTTCCGAGAACCCTCGGGCTGCGGGACCTCGTCCTGTTCAATCTTGTCGCCGTCGTTGGACTTCGATGGCTGGCCACGGCGGCGAAGGCCGGGCCGAGCGCGCTCGTGCTGTGGCTCCTCGCCGCGGTGTTCTTCTTCGTGCCGCAGGGGCTGGTGGTCACGGAGCTCTCGTCGCGCTTTCCACAGGAGGGCGGCATCTACCAGTGGACCAAGCGCGCGCTTGGCGAGAAGCACGGGTATCTGTGCGGCTGGTGCTACTGGGTGTGCAACGTCCTCTACTATCCAAACCTGCTCATCTCCACCGCGGTCATCGCGACGTACGTCGTGGGGCAGGGCGACAGCGGGCTGGCGAACAGTTGGACGTACGTGTTGAGCGCCACGCTGGTGTGCCTCTGGCTCGCGGTGCTGATGAACATCGTGGGGCTCGGCACCGGCAAATGGCTGCAGAATGCGGGGGGCGTCGGCACGTACATACCGGGCATCATCCTCATCCTGCTCGGCGGCTACGCCGTGGTGACGGGCCATCCGTCGGCCAATCCTGCCACCCGCGCCAAC
>JBBQDE010000032.1:0-12918 GCA_038319425.1 Gemmatimonadales bacterium | reverse complement strand
TGGCCACTCGGGAACCCCACCCCGTTTTTGTCGCGCACGGTCGCCCTGCGCGCGAGCTCGTGTCACCAGCAGAGCTGACGGCGAGAATCGAACACGCAACCGCCTGATTACAAATCAGGTGCTCTGCCAATTGAGCTACGTCAGCAGACGGCCCTTTTTGCGCGAGACTCTTAGGATAGCCACCCTGCGAGGCGCGGTCAAGGCACGCCGGTAGCGACACTTAGCGTCCGCGAGCGACACCTCAGCCCAGCTTCCAGCGCGTCTCCCCACCCGCGTCCTCGAGCACCACGCCGCGCGCCCTCAGCTCGTCACGGATCCGGTCGGACTCGGCAAAATCGCGCCGGATCCTGGCGTCACGCCGCGCGGCAATCCGTTCGTCGATCCACCGTGACAGCTCGGCGTCCGCCTCCACCGCCTCGGGGACGATATCGAGCACTTGGTCGATGCGGTCGAACGCCGCACGAGCCCGCTCCACCGACGCCCGGTCCCCGCCCCGCCGATCGAGCTCGGCGTTGGCCTTCCGGATGAAATCGAACAGCGCCGCCAGCGCCTCCGGCGCGTTCAGATCGTCGAACAACGCCTCGTCCACCTGGGTCACGGCCTCATCCGCGGCGTGCGCCAGCCCGACCGTGCCGCCGAGCTCGAGAGTCGCTGGATCGCGCAGCCGCCTTGCGAAGTCGCCCACACGCCGCACAGCCTCGGTCGACGCCTCCAGCGCCTGATCGGACAGGTTGAGCTCCTTCCGGTAGTGCGTGTTGAACACGAAGTGCCGGACCGCCGCGGCCGACACCTTCGCCTCGCGCAGCCCCGCAACCGCGAACACGTTGCCCACACGCTTCGCCATCTTGGCGCCGTCCGTGAGCAGAAAGGCACCGTGCGACCAGACGCGTGAGAACGGCTTCCCGGTGGCCGCCTCGCTCTGGGCGATCTCGTCCTCGTGATGCGGAAAGATCAGGTCGATTCCGCCGCAATGCACGTCGAGCGTCTCGCCGAGCAGCTTCATCGCCATCGCGGAGCACTCGAGATGCCACCCTGGCCGGCCCCGTCCCCACGGTGAGTCCCACGCCGCGCCCGTCGTCTCGTCCTCCGGCTTCGCCGCCTTCCAAAGCGCGAAGTCCTGCGCATTCTCCTTCGTGTAGTCGTCCTGCAGCACGCGAGCGCCGCTCTTCACCTCGCGGGTATCGAGGCGCGACAGCTTGCCGTACGAGGGAAACTTGTCGATGGCGAAATACACGCACCCGTCGTCCGCCTGATACGCGACGCCGCGCTGCACGAGTGTCTGCACGAGCGCGACCATCTCCGGGATGAACCGCGTGGCCTTGGGATACTCCTCCGCCCGCTGGATGCGGAGGAACTCACGGTCGCGATGGAAGATCTCGATCACCGGCTCCGTCACCTCGGTGATCGTCTTCCCCTGTTCGAGCGCCCGCTTGATGATCTTGTCGTCCACGTCCGTCAGGTTCATCACCTGCCGCACCGTCCAGCCGCGCAGCGCGAGCACTCGCCGCATCAGGTCCTCGAACAGGAAGGTGCGGAAGTTCCCGAGGTGAGCCGGGTTGTACACGGTGGGACCGCAGGTGTACATCCGCACGGTCGCCCCGTCGGCGGGGGCGAACGACTCGACCTGTCGCGTGAGGGTGTTGTACAGACGGAAGTCGGCCATGAGTGCGCGAATGGGAGTCGCAGCGTGACGGATCGCGGACCGGCGCGCCCGCGCCGGTACCCGAAAGCTACGCGATGGGAGAAGCGGTCGGTGTGGCTGGTGGCGCGAGCGGCACGACCCCGGCCGCATCGAGCGACTCCTTGACGCGGCGGCGGAGGTCGCGGGCGACATCGTCGCGGCGATACGGATCGACCCGCGCAACGCTGCGGACCGTGACGGTGCCGGTGCCCAGCTTCTCCAGACCGATCACGCGCGGCGGATCGAGCAGCGCATCCGCCCAGGCGGGATCGGCGCCCAGGGACTCGGCCGCCTGCTGGACGGCGCCAAGCGCGAGATCGCTGTCGCGCCACGCGACTTCGACGTCCACGGCCACGCGGCCCCACGACCGCGTGAGGTTGGTGACCTGCGCGATCTGGCCATTGGGAATGATGTGCAGCGCTCCCGTCCCGTCCCGCAGGTAGACCAGGCGCAACGTGATGTTCTCGACCGTCCCTTCCACGGCGCCGATGCGAATCACGTCGCCGAGTGCGAACTGGTGCTCGAGCTGGAGGAAGAATCCCGTAACGTAGTCGCGCACGAGACTCTGCGACCCGAACGAGACGGCGAGACCGACCACGCCGGCACTCGCCAGGAGGGGCGAGATGTTGAAGTCGAGCTGGTCGAGCACCATCAGGACGCCGACCACGGTGAGAACAGCGCGCCCGAAGCTGCGTACGAGCTTCGCCGCCGTGCGAGCGCGCTGCTCGCGCGCGCTGTGCAGCCCGTCGTGGCCATCGTCGCCCCACTTCTCGATCCGGCGCGCAACGAGCCGGATGATCAGCCAGGCGACGAGGATCGAGAGCAGCACGCCGGCGATGTCGATCCCCTTGTCGAGCCCATAGTCGACGCCATTCTCCCGCCATTCCGCGGCGGTGCGCGGCCGAGTCGATGCGAGCTGCTTCGCCGTCAGTTTTTTCTGCAGGAACACGAATGGCATCGCGGCAAGCTAGAGGGCCGCTTGCCATACGGTCAACGGACGCGCGCCGTCGCCCGGAGCATGCCGGCTTCGGCCACGCGCCGAGCCCCGACCGGTGCGTCGAGCGGAGGTTCGAGCGGGGCGACGGTTCCGGCCTGGAGGAGAAGGACGCGATCCACGCGCCCGCGCAGCCGTGCGATGGCGTGCGTGAAGATCAGCGTGGCGACCTGCTCCTGACGCTGCGAGTTGCGCGCCGCGGCCATCCCGTCGTCGAGCAGGAGAAGCGTCTCGTGCGCCCGAGGCGGCAGACGGACGACGCCCGCGTCGGGCCGGCGGAGGCCGGCGATGCAGTGCAGCAGCGTGGTCTTCCCGGCACCGCGCGCGCCGAGGATCCCGACTCGTTCGCCGGCAGCGACGCGAAAGTTCACCCCGCGCAGCACCGTGACGTGCACTGAGCATCCGCGCACGCCCGCGGCGTAGCTCTTCCAGAGACCGTCAACCTCGAGGGCATGCGACACGAGCCACGATCGCGCCGCCGTGGACCTCGTGCGTCACCGGCGTGCGGCCCAGTGAATGAAATCACCGCGCGGACCGCGCGGTGGATCAGCGCGGCCGGGTCTCGTGAAAGCGAACGATCGCGTCGACGACCGGTGTGGGATCGAAGCGCACCGGATCGGTCGTGGGCAGACCGGTCTCCCGCTGCACGGTCTCCACCGCTCGGCGCGCCGCGTCGTCGTCCAGATCGTAGGTGTTGAGCGCAATACCGATGACCGGCGCTGGGCGCAGCGGCGTCGCGGCCTGCTCGCTCATCCGGATGAAGTCCACGAGCGGCGGAATCTTGACCCATTCGCAGCGGTTGATGGCCGTACGTGTGGGCTGCGCGCACATGATCTGCGCGTGCGGCAGCGAGCCATGCAACAGGCCGTACGTCACGCCGGAGTAGCTCGGATGGATGATCGACCCCTGCCCTTCGACGAGCACGAGATCGCTGTCCTTCGCGCATTCGATCACGAGCGACTCCGCCGCGCCGGCGATGAAGTCCGCGATCACCGCGTCCACGCCCACGCCGCGTCCCTCGATGAGGATGCCCGTCTGGCCCGTGGCGGCGAAGCTCGTGCGAATGCCGCGTGCGCGCACGGCGCCGAGCAGCTGCAGCTGCGTGGTCATCTTGCCGATGTTGCAATCCGTGCCCACGGTCAGCACGACGGTCGCGTCGACGTCGCGCACGCGGCCATTGGCGACGCCGAGCTTCGCCGGGGGCCGGCGCAGATCATGGATGGCGACACCATGCCGAGCGGCGAGCGCCGCCAGCTCCGGGATGTCGGCGATGAAGTTGTGCAACCCGCTCCAGATCTCGAGCTTGTGCTCGATCGCGCGCGCGAGGAGGCGGATCCAGTCGGCGGGCAGCTGTCCGCCGGCCGGCGCGATGCCGATGAGCAGCGCATTCGGCGTCAGCGCGAGCCCCTCGTCCAGCGTGGCGACGATCGGGATGCCGCCGCCGAACCCGAGCACCTGCTGCGCCGTGCGGCCCGCCTGGCGCTGGTCGATCACCCCGACGACGTGGTCGGGCGTGTAGCGGATGCAGGCGTTCGCGGTCTTGGACGTCTCGGGGCCGAAGTTGCCGTCGGCAAGAATCAGATAGCGCGGTGCGCGCGGCATGCGTCGTTCGGGGCGGGCGATGGTCGAGCGATGATCCAGCGGTCGCCGCTCAATTTACACGGGGGCGGCGATGGTACGACGCTCGATCAGCGAGATCACGTCGACGAATCCCTTCGGCACCAGCACCCCGCCCTCAGAGGCGGGCAGCCGCAGCAGCAGCGGACGCTCGCGCGTCGTGCGGCGGAACCCCTGCCCCTCGTAGATGCGCGTGAGCAGGATGCGTTTCACCACCACCATCACAATGACCAGGGCCGGTACGGCGACGAGGAGTCCGAGTGGCCCGAGCAGCCTGCCGATGATGAGGACGAACACGATCGTCAACACGGGCGGCAGGTCTACCTGGCGCTGCGTGATGTAGGGAGAAACCAGGTTCCCCTCGATGAGATGGACGAGGATCCCGAGCCCGATCACCCAGAGCGCCGCATGCCCGCCATTCGGTCCCGTGAGGACGAAGAGCGCGGGCAAGGTGGTGGCGAGGAGCGTACCGAAGAACGGGACGATCGTCGCCAGCCCGGTGAAGACACCGAAGGTCACGTAGTACGGAACACCGAGCAGGTACAGGCCGATTGCGGTGAGCGTGCCCAGGAACGCCATCGTCATCAGCAGGCCGACGAGATAGGCGCGCAGCTGACTGGCCGCGTTGGCGAGCACGTCCCGCACGAGATCGCGATGGATGGGCGGGAAAAGCGCGATGAGCCACTCCCGGTAGAGCGCGGGATGGAGAGCCAGATAGAGGCCCATCACGATCACCGAGAACAGACTGACCAACACCTCCACAAACGACATCACCTTCGGGACGACGTCCCCGAACTGCCCGGCGAGCTGATTGTAGACCGCAAGCAGGATACGGTGTTCGCCCGGCTGGTAGACGGAGCGCAGGGCGGGAATGTTCGACGCGAGGCGGTCGATCGTCGCCTCCCATCCGCCAATGTACGCGGGAAGAACCTTCACCAGCTCCTGCGTCTGCTGGATCAGCGGCGGCACGAGCATCCAGAACAACAGGGCCAGCATGCCGAACGTGATCACGATGGCGCTGAAAAACGCCAGCCGTTCGGGGAGCCGCACGCGGCGATGCAACACGCCGGCGAGTGCTCCGAGGCCAAGCGAGAACAGGACGCCGAGGAACAGCAGGATGAACACCTCCGCCACCTGGCCTGTGAGCCAGATGAGGAGGACGGTGAAGACGGTCGCCGTGAGGAGCGGCGCGAACTTGAACTTCCTGGGTGCCTGTCCGCTCACCGCTTCTTCTCGTCGCCGGGACGGTCGATCTCGGCGGCGACGGTCTCTTCATTCCGCGTGCCGGTGCCCAGCGCCTTGTTGGTCGTGGTCCCACCGGCGGGGAGCATGCCCATCTTCTGCTTGAGCGCGAGCAGTTGGGTGTCCACCGACACCGACACCGCGCCCTTCTCGAGCATCTTGAAGTCCCGGTTGAGCGTGTCGCCGGTGAACTCCTCCTCGATCTCGGCCGACGCCTTGATCTGTCGCTCGTTCGTCTCGATGCGCTCCTCCATCCGGGCGAACGCCTCGAACGCACTCTTCTCGGAGAGCGACGACATCGTCTCGGCGATGCGCTGCTGCGCCTGCGCCCGTCGCTGGCGGGCGACAAGGAGATTCTTCTTGCGCTTCGCCTCCTCGATCTTGTCGTTCAGGTCGCGCAGCGAGTTCTTGAGCTTCTCCGTCTCCATCCGGTGCGACTCCCACGTGTGCTCCAGCTGGGTGCCGTTGTTCACGTGCTCCCCGTGACGGACGAGGGCCTGCTTGGCCATGTCGTCGCGCCCTTCCTGGACGGCGAGCATGGCGCGCCGCTCCCAGTCCTGTGCCTGCTTGTACTCGGCGTCGGCCTGGTCCCGCAAGCGCTTCTCGTCCGCGATGGCAGCGGCGACCTGCTGCTTGGCCTTCACGAGCTGCCCGCGCATGTCGACGAGGATCTGCGTCAACATCTTCTCGGGATCCTCGGACCGCGAGATGAGATCGTTGATGTTGGAACGGAGGAGACTGGAGAGACGGTCGAAGATGCCCATGGGATTCAGCGTGCCTCGCGGTACGAGCCGAGCTCGCGCAGGTGCGACGCGAGCGCGAGCGTCATGCTCTCGTAGCTCGCGAGGAATTCTTCAAAATCGAGCGCCGACAGCTCGAGCGCCTCGGTGAGGACGATCTGCTCGTCCTGCAGGCCGTACGACCCGTGCAGCAGGTCCGTGGCGTTGAGCTCGAGGAGCCGGCGCGTGAGGGTGGCAGTCTGTGTGTCGTTCTTCGGAAGGCTCATCACGTCCACCCGCAGCAGCAGGACGGGCGGTGAAAAGTTCACCGCGACCGAGAGATCGCTGTCCGGACTCGGTCGCACGATCCAGAATCCGGGCTCGACCTCGGAATAGGTCGCGCCGGTTGCGGCGAGTCGGACGATGAAGCTCTCGATGTCGTCTTTCGTGAGCATCGGCACACCTGAACTGGTTGCCCTACACTACGGATGTGGCGCACTGAGCGTTTCAGTCGCGCGCGGCGGATGGGGCAAGCTACGGGTGAGGCGGTTGGCAGGGAAGCTTCACGGCAATCGCGCTTACGCGCGCTTGATCTGGACCAGCCGCTCCTTTGCGAGTCGGCGCCCGGTGGGCGTGGCAGCGAGACCACCGCCGGCCGTCTCGCGATAGCGCACGTCCATTTCCTTCCCGATCTGGCCCATGACGTCGATCACCTCGTCCACGGGGATCTTGAACTCGACGCCGGCCATGGCGAGCTCGATGCCCGTGAGCGCGATGGCCGAGCCGGTGGCGTTGCGAAAGACGCACGGCAGCTCAACGAGGCCGCCGAGCGGGTCGCAGACAAGACCCAGGGTGCCCTGCATGGCGAGGGCTGTGGCGTGACCCACCTGCGCCGGCGTGCCGCCGAGCATCTCCGTGGCGGCGCCGGCCGCCATCGCGGCCGCGGATCCGGTCTCCGCCTGACACCCTCCTTCGGCGCCTGACAGCGAGGCTCGCTCGGCGATGACCGCGCCGATGAGGCCCGCCACCGCGAGCGCGCTGACGACGGCGGCATCGGGAATTCTGCGCGCCTCCGCCAGCCCGGTGAGCACGGCGGGCAGCACCCCCGCGCCGCCGGCGGTCGGTGCGGCGACGATCACGCCCATGGCCGCGTTGACCTCCTGCACGGCGAGCGCCCGCGCGAGAATGTCGCGGAAGGGCGTGCCGGCCAGCGGACCGGCGGGGCCCGTGCGCAGCTTGGCCGCGTCACCGCCCACGAGGCCGGAGGCGGAATACAGGTCCCCCGTCATGCCCTGCCCGACGGCGCTGCGCATGACATCGAGCGCACGCTGGAGCGCGGAGCGGATGTCCTCAACCGTGCGGCCCTGGTCGCTCGCCTCGGTCTCCAGCGCGAGTTGGGCGAGGGAGATCTGCTTCGTCTCCGCGTCGCGGATGGCGTCTGCGAGCGACTTGTACATCAGGCACTCACCTTGTCGAGACGGAACGCCCACCGCACCCAGGGCAACGCGCGGATCTCGTCGCGCACGCCCTCGGTCGGCACGTCGTCGATCTCGATCACCATGAAGGCATCGCCGCCGCGCGCTTTCCGCGTGAGCCGAAGGGTCGCGATGTTCAGGCTGTGCTCGGACAGGATCGTCGCGATGCGCGCCACCGAGCCCTTCACGTCTTCCGCGACGAGCACGATGGTGTGGTAGTTCCCCGTGACCTCGACGGGATAGCCGTCGATCTCGGTGATGAGCACACGTCCGGCGCCGAGCGACGAGCCGGTCATGACGGCATGGCGGTCGCCGCGCTCCAGCGTCAGGCGCACGGTGTTCGGATGCGCGTCGTCGGCCAGTGTGGTCTTCTCGAACCGGTAGTCCAGCCCCTCGCGCTCCGCAATCTCGAGCGCGGTGCGGAGCCGCTCGTCGTCGGGGCGGAAGCCCATCAGCCCGCCCACGATGGCCTTGTCGGTGCCGTGTCCTTCACCGGTTCGCGCGAACGAGCCATGGAGCTCGGCGCGCGCGCTGCGGCGTGCCCCCGACGAGGCATCGTGCCAACAAGCCGATGCGGCAGGCACCCGCCGTATGCGATGACGAGGGCCCGACCATGACCGGACCGATGATGTCGAGGAGCGAAACCATGGGACGCTGGGTAGTGATCGGTGAACGAACAGCGATGAGCACTGCGACGTGAGCGGTGAGCAATGAGTGGAGCAAGCCCACTCACGCACCACTAACCGGCTTTGCGGCGCTGCTCGGGTCTCTTCAGCATCGGCTTCAGGTAGCGGCCGGTGTGGCTGGCTTCCACGCGAACGACGTCCTCCGGCGTTCCGGCGACGACGATGGTGCCACCGCGCGTGCCGCCTTCGGGGCCAAGGTCGATGATCCAGTCGGCGGTCTTGATGACGTCGAGATTGTGCTCGATGACCAGCACCGTGTTGCCGCGATCGACGAGCCGGTGCAGCACGTGCAGCAGCACGCGTACGTCCTCGAAGTGCAGGCCGGTCGTGGGCTCATCGAGGATGTAGAACGTGCGGCCGGTGTCCCGCTTGGAGAGCTCCGTCGCGAGCTTGATGCGTTGCGCCTCGCCGCCGGACAGCGTCGTCGCGCTCTGTCCGAGATGGATGTAGCCGAGCCCCACGTCGTTGAGCGTCTCGAGCTTCTGGCGCACGCGTGGCTGGTTCTCGAAGAACGCGAGCGCGTCCTCCACCGTCATGTCGAGCACGTCGGCGATGCTCTCGCCGCGGAACCGGACCTCAAGCGTCTCGCGGTTGTAGCGCTTCCCCTTGCACACCTCGCACGGCACGTATACGTCGGGCAGGAAGTGCATCTCGATCTTCACGAGGCCGTCGCCCTGGCACGCTTCGCACCGCCCTCCCTTGACGTTGAAGGAGAAGCGTCCCGGTCCGTACCCGCGGATCTTCGCTTCCGGCAGCTCGGCGAACAGCTCGCGGATCGGCGTGAACAGGCCGGTGTACGTAGCCGGATTGGAGCGCGGCGTCCGGCCGATCGGGCTCTGGTCGATGTCGATGACCTTGTCGATGTGCTCGAGGCCAGTGATCCGGTCGTGCGCGCCGGGGATGACACGCGCACGATAGAAATGGCGCGCGAGCGACTGGTGCAGGATGTCCTCGATGAGCGTCGACTTGCCCGACCCGGAGACGCCGGTGACGGCGACGAAGAGCCCAAGGGGAATCTCCGCGTTCACGTTCCGCAGGTTGTGTTCGCGGGCGTTCTGGATGCGGATGGCTCGCTTGCCATCGGGGGCCCGCCGCGTCGCCGGAATCGCGATCTCCGTTTCGCCGCTCAGGTACTTGCCGGTGATCGAGCGCGGATTGCGGATGATCTCGTCCACCGTGCCACTGGCGATGACCTCACCGCCGTGCTTGCCCGCGCCCGGCCCCATGTCGATCACGTAATCGGCCGCCCGCATCGTCTCCTCGTCGTGTTCGACGACGATGACGGTGTTGCCCAGGTCGCGGAGCTGCTCCAGGGTGGCGAGCAGGCGTGCGTTGTCTCGCTGATGCAGCCCGATCGAAGGCTCGTCGAGGATGTACAGCACGCCGACGAGCCGCGAGCCGATCTGCGTGGCGAGACGGATTCGCTGCGCCTCACCGCCGGACAGCGATTCGGCGCTCCGACCGAGCGTGAGGTAGTCGAGGCCGACGTCCACGAGGAAGCGCAGCCGCTCGCGCACTTCCTTCAGGATGGGACCGGCGATCTCGGCATCGAGCCCGATCGGCCGCCCTTCGCCGCGCACGGGAACGTTGTCGAAGAACTCGAGCGACTCCAGGATCGCGAGATCCACGAGCGCGCCGATGTTGCGGCCGGCAATGGTGACGGCCAGCGACTCGGGCTTGAGGCGTTGTCCGTGACACTCGGAGCACGGCACGGCGAGCATGTACGCCTCGAGCTCCATCCGCACCATGTCGGAGTCGCTCTCCTCGTATCGGCGCTCCACGTTCGCGATGATCCCTTCCCACGAACCGTCGGCGACCTTTTTCTTCTTCGCTCCGGTGGCGGTCCCGTCGCCGTGGAGCAGGACGTCGCGAACGGTGGGAGGCAGCTCGCCCCACGGCGCGTTGAGGTCGAACTTGAACTGCCGCGCCAGCGTGGGCAGCACGACCTTCCGCAGGTAGCCGGTCGGTTCGCCCCACGGCAACACCACGCCCTCGAGGATCGAGATGCGCGCGTCGCCGAGCACGAGCTCCTCGCTGACGCGGCGGCGCGTGCCGAGCCCGCCGCACGTCGTGCAGGCACCGAACGGCGAGTTGAACGAGAAGTGGCGCGGCTCGAGCTCCGGCATGGAGATGCCGCAGGTGGGGCAGCCGTACTTCTCCGAGAACGTCTCGACGTGCTCGGTGTCGGCGTTGAACACCTCGACGAGTCCTTCGGCCAGTTTGAGCGCCGTCTCGATGGAGTCGGTGAGGCGGCCGCGATCGTCGGTGCGCACCGCGAGGCGGTCCACGACAACGGAGATGTTGTGGTTCTGGCGGCGGTTGAGCTTGGGCGGATCGGCCACCTCGACGAGCGCCCCGTCGACGTACGCGCGGATGAACCCCTGCTTGCGCACGCCCTCGAACAGCTCGCGGAACTCGCCCTTGCGTCCCTGCACCAGCGGCGCGCGCACCTCGATCTTTGTATCGGGCGGCCAGGCGAGGATGGATTCGGCGATCTGCGCCGGGCTCTGCCGCTGCACCGGACGGCCGCAATTGGGACAGTGCGGCGTGCCGGCGCGGGCGTAGAGCAGGCGGAGATAGTCGTAGATCTCCGTGACCGTGCCGACGGTCGAGCGCGGATTGTGACCGGCGGTCTTCTGCTCGATCGAGATCGCGGGCGACAGCCCTTCGATCGCGTCGACGTCGGGCTTTTCCATCAGCCCGAGAAACTGGCGCGCGTACGCACTCAGCGATTCGACGTACCGCCGCTGGCCTTCGGCGTAGATCGTATCGAAGGCGAGGGACGACTTGCCCGAGCCGGAGAGCCCCGTGATGACCGTCAGCCGGTCCCGGGGGATGGTGACGTCCACATTGCGCAGGTTGTGCTCGCGCGCGCCGCGAACGATCAATGCGTCTTCTGCCATAACCAGGGTAATTTCGCCTCAGGACCGGGGGGAGACAAGTCAGCCGGCCGCGGCGTTAGATTATGCGTCACGGCCTGGGTGACGCGGCCGCTCCCTCTCCCCGCGCCTGCGCCATGCCGCACACCGATGCCATCGTGGTCATGACGACGCTCGCCTCCGCGGACGAGGCGGTGAAGCTCGTGAAGACGCTGCTCGAGCGGCGGCTGATCGCCTGCGGCTCGGTGCTGCCTGGCGCGCGGTCTCTGTACCGGTGGCAGGGAAAGATCGCCGACGAGCAGGAAGTGGTGGTGTTGCTGAAGACGCGCTCGGCTCGACTCGAGACGCTCAAGCTCGCGTTCGAGGAGCTGCATCCGTACAAGGTCCCGGAGCTGCTGGCGCTGCCGGTCACGGCGGGGAATGCAAAGTACCTGGAATGGATCAACGGCGAGACCACTCTCTCGCTGGCCTGAGGCACACGTCGGAGACGAAGCGCAGCATGCCACAATTCGAATCGATCGACGCGAACGCCGCGTCAAAGCCCGCCCCGGCGCCCGCCGCCGGATCCCCCGACGTCGAGCGGCCGCTGGCCGCCGCCAACGAGCGGGCGGTGGAGCGGGCGCACGACGCCTTGCATCAGGCGCGCGACTTCGCCGCCTCAGGCGAGACCGCCGCGGCGATCACGACGCTCCGCGCCCTCATCGCGCGGGAGCCGAAGCACGCCCGCGCCCGGGCGTTCCTTGCGGAACTGCTCGAGAAGCGCGGCGATAGCGAGGGCGCGCTCGCCGAGCTCGGTCGCGCGGTGGATGTGGCGCCGGACGACGTCGTCATCCTGTGCCAGCGGGCGCTGCTCCTGACGACGAAGGGGCGCTACGACCAGGCGGAAGTCGACTTGCGCAGCGCCGTTCGCGTGGACGCGACGAGTGCCGACGTCCAGCTGCAGCTCGGCGTGCTGTTCTGCAAGCGGGCGCGGTGGCGCGAGGCGGTCGAGCCCCTGCTCGCCGCGGTCGCGAGCGACCCGCGGCGCGTGGCAGCGCACTATTACCTGGGCGAGGCCTACAACAGCATCGACGATCTCACGGCCGCGCTGGGCGCGTACCAGGCTGCGGCGGCGCTCGACCCGAAGCACCAGCGCGCCCTCAAGGCGATCGGTGTGGTGCTCGACCGGCTCCGCCGGCCCACCGAGGCGGCCATCGCGTACCAGAGGGCGCGCGAAGCGCAGCGGAAATGATCGACGTGCGCGTCGAGGATCTCGCGTTCTACACGGGCAGCGCTGTCATCCGGCCCGCCACCGCGACACTCGGTGCCACGACGCCGCTCCTGCGCCGGTTCGAGCTTGCGGGCGGCGCCACCCTGCTCGACCAACTCAAGGTCGGCGAGCCGCTGCCGGTGGGCTCCGCTGTCGTGACGGGCGCGGGCGCGTTGCCGGTCGAGCTGCTGGTGCATGCCATCGTCACCAGCCCCACCGAGCGCGTCACGCGCGACGGCGTGCGACGCGCGTTCCGCAGCGCGCTGCAGCGCACGCGCGAATGGCAGCTTGCCGACGTCGCGATCCCCCCGCTCGGCCTGGGGGCGGGCAATCTGGAGATCGAGGAGAGCGCCGAGCTGATGGCCGACGAGCTGCG
>JBBQDE010000031.1:0-12978 GCA_038319425.1 Gemmatimonadales bacterium | reverse complement strand
TCGGCAGTCGGCGCGTCGTGTCCGCGCGCACAGGCACGGTGGAACGGCGGTTCGCGCCCGGGAAGAGCAGCGGCGTGCCGACGATCACGATCGCCGTCAATACGAGGGCGAGGAAGAATCGCTTGTCCATAGTTGGGAGGGCCCGAGAAGCGCGCGGCTCGCTCAGGGCACCGGATCGTAGCCGCCGGGACGGAATGGGTGACACCGCCCGATGCGGCGGAGTGCAAGCCAGCTTCCGCGCAGCGCCCCGTGGCGCTCGAGCGCCTCGATGGCGTACGCGGAACAACTCGGATAATAGCGGCAGGCGGCGGGCAACAGGGGTCCGAGCGACACCTGGTACCCGCGAACGAGCAGGGTGAGCAGCGTTCGCATCACGCCGGTGCCCCGAATTGACTGGGCGGTGCGGCGTCGCCTGCCGGCGCGGAGGACCACCTCGTCAGTTGCACGAGTGCGCGTGCGATATCGGCCGCCAATGCCTCGAAGGTGGCCGCATACGCTTCGGGGCGAATCCGGACCACGACGTCGGCTGGCAGGTCCGTTGGGAGGAGATGCAGCCGGCTCAGCTCGCGGAGGCGCCGCTTGAGGCGATTCCGCGCCACGGCGGTGTGCTTGTATCGCGGCACGACCAGCCCGATTCGCATGCGCGTTCCTGCCGGACGCGCGGGAGGGGAAGCGGCAGCCCGGACCTCGAGGTGCGTAGTCCGAATGCGCTTCCCCTCTCGCGCGATGCGTTGGATCTCCGCACCCCGCGTGATGCGTGACTGCCGCGGATAGCCGAGCGACCCCTCGGGCGTCTTACGCTCCGGCGTACTTGTCGGGGATGCGGACGGTGAGCTGCTTCCGCCCCTTCTTCCGGCGACGGGCCAGTGTCGCACGGCCCCACTTCGTTTCCATTCGCGCACGAAATCCGTGCGTCTTGAGCCGGCGCGTGTTGCGCGGGCGATAGGTCGGCTTACCCATGGCTACTCCAGATGCGGTCTACCCAAAACTGAGGCACAGATCTGTAAAGTAATCCAAGACAGAGAGATAGGTCAAGGCAGCGACGTCGGGCAACCGGCGCGGCCGCGTGAGCGTGGCGCGGACCGGGCGTCGATGCGCCTATCCCGCGTTTGCTTTTTCCACAGGGCCGGAATAGCTTCGCTCCCCCTCCTCCCAAGTTATCCACATCACGCCATGACGCTCTCGGCGACCGAAGTCTGGGCGCGCCTGCTTGATCGCGCCCGGCTCGAGCTCCCGGAACAAACGTTTCGGACCTGGCTTGAACCGACCGAGCCGTTGGCGCTCGAGGGCAGCACGATCGTCATCGGGTCACCTGATCAGTTTGCTGCCGACTGGAACGAGTCGAAGCACGCGGAACTGTTGACCAGTTTGGCCCCGATCGCCCTCGGCCATCCGCTTACGGTCGTCTTTCGCGTGCACGAGGAGCGGAAGACCCGAAACCAAATGGACCTGTTCGTGGCGCCACCCGCCACAACGGTAGCGCCAGAACAGCGACACAAGCAGGGTGGTATCAACGCACCACTCAGCGAACGCTACACCTTTGAGCATTTCGTGATCGGCAAGTCCAACGAGCTTGCCGCTGCCGCCGCTGCCGCGGTTTCTCAGGCCCCGGGCAAGGTCTATAATCCCTTGTTCCTGTACGGAGATACCGGACTCGGCAAGACCCACCTGATGCAGGCGGTCGCCCACGACGTGCTCCGGCGACGCCCCGAGACGCGGATCACCTTCATCGGAACGGAGCAGTTCACCAACGAGATGATCGCGTCGATTCAGACGCGGACCACGCAGGAGTTTCGCCGGCGCTATCGCGAGACCGACCTCCTGCTCGTCGATGATGTCCAGTTCCTCCGAGGGAAGGAAGCGACCCAGGAAGAGTTCTTCCACACCTTCAACGCGCTGTACGAGGCCGGACGGCAGATCATCCTGACGAGCGATCGGCCTCCGTCGGAAATTCCAGGGTTGGAGGCTCGTCTCGTCAGCCGGTTTCAATGGGGAATGGTGGCGGATATCGAGCTCCCCGATCTCGAGCACCGCATCGCGATTCTCCGCAACAAGGCGCTGATCGATCACCTCGAGATGACGATCCCGGAAGACGTCATCCGGTTCATCGCGGAACACGTCCGCTCGAGCGTGCGGGAGCTTGAGGGCTCGATCATCAAGCTCCTCGCCTATGCTTCCCTCAAGCATCGGGAGATTACCGTGGAGGTGGCCCGCGAGGCGCTTCGCGACAAGCTGCGCCCCGGGGAGACGAATTCGACGTTCGTCGGGCTCAACACCGATACCATTCAACACGCCGTGGCCAAGGAGTGGGGCGTGACCCCCGAGGGGCTCCGCTCCAAGACGCGGACCAAGGCACTGACCACCCCTCGTCAGGTCGCCATGTTCCTGATGCGAGAGCTGCTGAGCCTCCAGCTGGTCGAGATTGGCGCGGCTTTCGGCGGGCGCGATCACTCGACCGTCATTCACAGCCTGGAGCGTGTGTCCGGAACCATCAGGGAAGAGCCATCCTTCGCCCAGCGCGTTGGGAAGTTGCGAAGCCTCCTCGAAGGCCTTGCCGGGTAGCCGAATGCCATCAGCTTTCTCCACAACCGGTGCTGACGACGGCTACTTTATCCGCAGACCTCCAACACTCGAACGCCGGGTTGCGACGACGGCGGACGTTCACAAGGGCCAGCGCTGTGGACAACAGCATCTCTCCACAATGAATCGACATATGGATTCGATTCATAAGTCGCGTTGAGTGGGGCACTTGAACACACGCTTCCACAAGTCCACAGCCCCTACTGCTGCTACTATTTCGCTCTTGAATAGAGTAAGAACAGAAGCGCCCCCGGTTTGCACATACTTCGGCACACAGGAGCGGTGATGCGGTTTACGATTTCCCGGGAGAAGCTTCAGGAAGGATTGGCCGCGGTCGCCGCCAGCATTCCGGCGAAGACCACGCTGCCGGTTCTCGCGAACATCCTCGTCGAGACCACTGACAAGGGGATCCGCCTGTCCGGTACGGATCTCGACATTGCCGTGAGTACCGAGGTGGCGGCCGATGTCGAAACTCCCGGCGCCATCACGATACCGGCCAAGAAGCTGACGGAAATCGCGAAAGAGCTGCCTCCGTCACCCGTCAAGATGGCGGCGGCCGGCGAGCAGCGGATCACGCTCGATTGCGGCCGATCGCATTTCAAGATTCTCGGCCTTCCTCGCGATGAGTTCCCGAGCTTTCCCACGGTCCGTTTCAATGAGAGCTGGCGCATCCGGTCCGGCGACCTGCAGAAGCTCATCGGACATACGTCGTTCGCCGTCAGCACCGAGGAGAGTCGGCCGATCCTGAACGGGGTGCTTTGGGAGCTCAAGCCGGAGTCGATGCGCATGGTGGCGACCAATGGTCATCGCCTCGCGAAGATGGAAGTGGCGATCAAGTCGAGTGGAGCTCCCGCGGCCGA
This sequence comes from Gemmatimonadales bacterium, assembly GCA_038319425.1. Taxonomy (GTDB): domain Bacteria; phylum Gemmatimonadota; class Gemmatimonadetes; order Gemmatimonadales; family Gemmatimonadaceae; genus AG11. The sequence continues at coordinate 9,538 of JBBQDE010000031.1, read as the reverse complement.
TCTCATCGTTCCGCCAAAGGCGCTCGAACAGATTCGCCGGCTCTTTCCAGCGGACGAGGAGCTCGAGATCGCTCGCGGAGACAACCATCTCGGCTTTCGCTCTCCATTCACCGCGGTCTACACGCGGTTGATCGAGGGGCCGTATCCCAACTATGACCAGGTCATTCCAAAGGACAATGATCGCATTGCGATCGCGGACAAGGTCGCGCTGACGAGTGCGCTCAAGCGGATGTCGGTGATCGCTTCCGATCAGACGCATCGCATCCGCCTGTCGTTCAACTCCGGCATCCTCCGGTTCAGCGTCCAGACGCCCGACCTGGGCGAGGCGACCGATGAGCTGCCCATCCGCTACACGGGCGACCAGCTCGACATCGGTTTTAATGCGAGCTATCTCCTCGAGATTCTGCGGTACATTCCTACGGAGGAGGTGAAGCTCACCTTCAAGGCACCGGAACGTGCGGCAACCGTAGAGCCCGAGGGGTGGAACGATCCCGCGAGCTACCTATGCCTCGTGATGCCGCTACGATTGGTGGACTGACCGGAACGAGACCGGGCCATCCGGTTGATCCGAGCCTTCTCCTGTGGTCCATCGAGGTTACGGCACCCGTGCAGTATCCTGGTCGTGAGGTGAGTGCATGAATGCCCTTCAGACGCTCGCACAGGCGGCGGGGATCGCCTACGCCGCCGGCCTCAACCTCTACGCCACCGTAGGGATCGTCGGGCTGGCGGCGCGTCTCGGCTGGATTGGCCCGCTTCCCGGGAGTCTCGTCGGGTTGAGCTCGTGGTGGGTGATCATCGTTGCCCTGACGCTGATGGTCATCGAGTTCGCGGCCTCGTTGATCCCGGCACTCGCCTCGGCCTGGGACACGCTACACTCGCTCATCCGTCCACCGGCCGCGGCCGCCCTCGCCGCCGCCACGGCATGGCATGGCGACCCGGCGTTCGTGCTCGTCGCAGCCCTCGTCGGTGGCACGCTCGCAGTGACGACCCACACGACCAAGCTTGGGCTCCGCTATGCGGTGGATATGTCGCCGGAACCGATCAGCAACGGGGTGACGAGCACGGCGGAACTGGGGCTCGTCGGCATCATCGCGCTGATGATCTGGGAGCACCCATACCTGACGCTGGGGTTCGCGCTGGGCGTGCTCTGCCTCCTCGTGGCACTCGTCCGCCTGATCTGGCGCACGCTGCGCCAGGTATTCGCCGGTCGCTGGGTGCCACGCCACGGCTTTTTGCAGGACGCGCGAACGAGCGACCGCCTCGGGCGTCGCGAAGACGACTGACGGGGCATACGACGGCAAATATTAGTAGCAATAAATTATTTAATAAGAACCTATTAATTACTAATATTTTTTTAAATGCACGGCACCCTCCGAATCCCCGGGAGCGAGGATTCGGAGGGGGATGCTGCCGGCCTGTAAGCCGGGTTCTGTCGAGTGTCGCCACTCGGACGGTCATTCCTCTGGGAGTGCGGTCGCCCGCACCCTCGAGCAGCCTACCCGCAGCGTCTTGGTCGGGGTGGGCCACCCCTCGCTGCCTATTTGGCCTTGCTCCCGCTGGGGTTTGCCGAGCCGCGGCTGTTGCCAGTCGCGCGGTGGGCTCTTACCCCACCGTTTCACCCTTGCCTGTGCGCCGGCGAACCGGAGCCATCGGCGGTCTGTTCTCTGTTGCACTTTCCGTCGGCGCCTTTCGGCACCGCCCAGGCGTTACCTGGCAGCGCGCCCTCTGGAGCCCGGACTTTCCTCGAGCACGGGTGTGCCCGCGACCGTCCGGCCGACAACATCCACGAGAAAGGTAATCCCGCGCCGCGGTGACGCTCGAGTGACACGGCCAAGTAGGATGCCCCGTACGGCGACCGGCGCGACGACGCGCGATCGCGGTCAGGCGCTTCCGCGAAGGAGTTGAACCATGCCGTTCGAGACACGGACACTCGACTTGCCACCGATCACCACGCTCCTCACGCCCGCCGAACGCCCCCGCGTCGACGCCGCCGGCGAGGGATGTTATCGGACCCTCCATCGCGACACGGTGGACGATCTTATTCGCGACCTGAAATCGCGCCAGGTGCGAGCGGTTCTCGTGTCCGTCACCTGTGCGGGCGTGCAGGCGACGCGAGTCGCGTCGCTCGTCCGCGAATTTCCCCGCATTCCCGCTGTCGCCCTGCTGAGTGAGCTCGAGCCCAAGACGCCGCACGCGGTCCTGGCGCTCGGACAGAGCGGGATCCGGCGCCTGGTGGATGTCCGGCAGGCGGCGGGATGGCGAGAGCTGCGCGGGGCACTCATGGCCGACGGCGGCGACGCGGCTCAGCGGACCGTCCTGGGACAGCTCGCCACGGATCTGGCCGGCGTGCCCGAGGACTGCTGGCGCTTCTTCGAGACGATCTTCGTCTGCTCGCCGCGTATCGGCAACGTCCGCCTGCTTGCACGCCATCTCGAGGTCCTGCCGAGCACCTTGATGAGCCGCTTCTTTCGCGCTGGGGCGCCTGCGCCCAAGCGGTACCTCGCGACGGCCCGGCTGGTTCGGGCCGCCCGCCTGTTCGAGAACTCCGGATTCTCGGTGGCGAACGTCGCCAATCATCTGGACTACAGCTCGCCACAGAGTTTTGGCCGGCACGTACGCACGCTGCTGCACATGACAGCCGGCGATTTTCGGCGCCACTTCGATGGGGCGGGAATGTTCGAGCTGTTTCGGCGTGAGCTCGTGCTTCCCTATCTCGCGGCGCTTCGGTCGCTGCGCCCGATGACGGCGCCGCCGGGATGGGCTGGAACGGGTCAATCCGTTCGCTTGGCAAGCGCCACGCGCCGAACACACCGCCCCCGTCCGGCGCAGTGAAAGAGCGGACGATGATGGGTGTAGTGCGGTCGGGGGCATGGCGAAGGCCCGGGGACTCGCGACGCTCTCGACACGCTCCGATCGGCAATCGCGGCCCGGTGTCGAGTCGCCGGCGGCGCGATTTCGTGCGATGGCAAGCTTGCTGCAAGGCGCGGTATCGTGACCGCCGATTCCGAGTATGCCGATCCGTCTTCGCCCGGCTACCAGCCGGAGCGACCGCTTCCCGAATCGCCGGCGTTCGGCGCATTGCGCGCGCGCACGGCGACGGCGTTGCAGGCGCGGTCGACGCACATTGCCGCGCAGTGGGAGGATCAGTCACGAACCGTGGCCCTGCGCGAGCCGGCCACGGGCGATGGTGTCGGCTCGCGCAGTGTCGCGGTCGCGCTGGTGGAGTCGCTGGCCGCCTCCCTGGCGTCGGACGGAGCCACCTCCGACGATCTGGTGGTGCTTGGCCTGGCGTTCGGGACAGACGCGTTCGAGCGCGGCGGGTCGCTCCACCATGCGCTCAAGGGCCTCGACCTGCTCTCGGCCATGGCGTTGTTCGCGGTGGAAACGAGCCTCGCCGACGAGGTCGGTGTCACTGCGGCCGATGGCGTGCGGGTGTGCCGGCGACTGCAGCAGGCGTCGTCACTCTTGACGCTGGCAGCGGCGAAGGGCTACACGCAGGAGATGGGCGATGCCATGCGCGACCGGTTTCGGCACCTTCGCCACGATCTCCGAAACCCGCTCGGCACGATCAAGAGCGTGCTGGCCATGATGGACGACGAGACCATGCCCGCCGAGGCACGCGCGCATCCCCGCTTCCGGGCGATGGCAAAGCGGAACGCGCGCTCCCTCGGAGAGCTCATCAGCGACCGGCTGAGCGATACGGAAGCCGTGGCCCCAGTGCTCGCACAGCAGAGCGCCTCCCTGCGAACCATCGCCCGCGGAGTGCGGCGTACCCTGCGGGCGGACGCGGAGTTGCGGTCGACCCGAGTGATGGTCGGCAACGCGCAGGCTCGCGTGATGGTAGATGCCGTCGGCCTGGAGCTCCTGCTGCACGAGGTGCTGCACGCCATGCTTCAGGAGTCATCGGCCGGCGACGAGGTCCACATCGAGTGCGGAGCAGTGCGAGACGAGCGGGCGGAGCTCACGCTGGAGCGCATGCCGCCGCGCCAGGCCATCGCTGATGTCGACGCCCTGGCGCGCCTCACCACACTGGCCGCACAGATGAAAGGCGAGCTGGAGATGCACGGATCGTCGATCACCCTCTCGGTCCCGGTGCAACGTGTAACGCTGACCGTGCTGCCGCCGGACGCGATCACGCCCGCACTACCCGTGATGCCCGTGGCCCCCAACGTGGGAGATGCATCGACGGTCGCGAACCATCGAGCGCCGTCAGGCGGCCGGGAGCCGGGCTACGATGTCCGAGGCGCGCGTGAGCGCGAGCACGGCGAATCCCGCCCCCTCTAGCGCCTCGCGCCCCCCTTCCTCGCGATCGACCAGCGCAAGGATGCCCGCCACGACGCCACCGGCGGTGCGAACCGCCTCGGCGGCGCGCAGCGCGGAGCCACCGGTGGTGATCACGTCTTCGATCACGGCAACTCGATCGCCGGCGCGAAACGGTCCTTCGATGAGCCGCCCCGTGCCATGCGTCTTCGCTTCCTTTCGCACCGTGAATGCACGAAGTGGCGCGTCGTCGTCGGCGCTCGCGTACGCAATCGCATAGCTCACCGGATCGGCACCGAGAGTGAGGCCTCCGATGGCGGCGACATCCCAGCGCGACTCGCGCAGGGCGCGGAAACCGAGTGGGCCGATGAGCGCCAGCCCGTCGGGGCTCATTGTCGTAAGGCGCGCGTCGATGTATAAAGTGGACTGTCGCCCTGATGCGAGCGTGAAGTGTCCGCGCCGCGCGGAACGTTCGGCGAGCAGTGCGAGCAGACGGCCGTGATCAGGCATACGCGTGGCAGACGTTAGCGGGGCGGGAGACAACGGGCAAATCGGTCGGGACGCGGGCGCGCGAGTGGGCCTGGGCCTACTCTCGCGGTTCATTGGTGCGGTCTTCCTCGTGCTGCTGGGCGGCCTGCTTCTGCTCGATCGAGCACTGCAGCGTGCGAGCTACAATCAGGCGGAGCTGGACTCGCAGTCGGCGGCCCTGCTCACCGAATCCTTCATGGCGAGCCACGCCATTCTCCTGGAGCGTGTCGTCGATCTTACCGGCACGCCCCGTCCCGCGAAGGATAGCGTGCTGCTTCGCGTACAGATGCGGCGCCTGCTCGCCGCCTCCGCGGGGGCACGCGCGATCTGGGTAAACGATCCGGCGGGGCGCCGGCTGGCAGTTTCCTCCGCGGCGTTACCGTCATCCCCGATGCTCGACAGCCTCGAGCGCCTTCGGCCGCCGCCGCGAGCGCTCACCGTCGTGACGCGAGGCCCGGCATCCAGCAGCTGGATTGTCCTCCTGCGCGCGGTCGTGCGACCAGACGGCGAGACAGCCGGTACCGCCGGCGTGTTGATCGCCGGCGATTCCCTCAAGGCACTGCTAGAGCGAACGCGACCCGACACGCGCCTCGCGCTGGCGGTGCTCGCCGGGTCCGACACGGTGGTGCGGCTCGGCGACAGCACGCGCACTGGGCAGCCGGCTGGCGAGCGACCACCCGTGCTCGTGCGCCTCCCGAACGGCGGGACCTGGCGGGTGGTCGCGGTGCACGCGCTGACGTCGCGATCGCTTCGGTGGGGCCTCTGGACGCTCGGCGTGATGGGCGTGCTGTTTCTCGCGCTCGGATTGCTGCGCGAGCAGCAGCGCGCGATCCAGGTCGCCGAGCGATCGACGGAGCTGGAGCGCCTGTACAGCGACGTAAAACGGGCGAATCAGGCCAAGAGCGAGTTCCTGGCCAACGTGTCGCACGAGCTGCGCACCCCGCTGAATGCGATCGTCGGCTTCGTCGAGCTCCTTCGCGACGGTTTCTACGGCGACCTCTCGCCGCGACAGGTGCCGCCAGTGGACCGCATCGCGGCGTCGGCGACGCACCTGCGCCACCTCGTCGATCAAGTGCTGGACATCGCGAAGATCGCCGCGGGCCGGCTGGAGGTGCACGCCGAAACCATCGTGCTGCGCCCCTTCGTGCTGAACGTGGCGAGCGAGCTCGAATCCCTCGTGAGCGAGAAGGGGCTGGCCTTCTCGATCACGGTGGGCGCCTCGTTGCCGCGCGTGCGCACCGATCCCACGCACCTGCGCCAGATCCTGATCAACCTGATCGGCAACGCGGTGAAATACACACCGACGGGAACGATCAGCGTGCGGGCGCGCCTGGTCGGCGCCGCGCCGGGAGCCCCCACGGCGGCGACGCTGGCGCGGGCCGTCACGCCGGCCGGCGAGGAGATGGGGGGACGCGCCTTGCTGGCGCGCGCGCCCCGCAGCGGCACCTGGGTGGCGCTGCAGGTGGTGGACAGCGGCGTCGGCATCGCGGCGTCCGACCTCGAGCGCATCTTCGACGAGTTCGAGCAGGTGAATGCGGGCCCGCGCGGTGATTCCATGCAACGCGGAACGGGGCTCGGGCTCGCCATTTCGCGCCGGCTCGCGCGGCTGCTCGGCGGAGAGATCAGCGTGGAGAGCGAGCTGGGACGCGGTGCAACGTTCACCGTCTGGCTTCCCGTCAATCCCGCCGACCTGATACGCGATCGCGTGGAGCCCCCCGCGGGAAGCGCAGCCGCGACCGGTGCGGTAGCCGACGTCGCCTAGGTCAGCGCTTGAAGATCGACTTCATGCGGTCGAGCAGCCCGGGTGCTTCCGGAATGGCGGTGTTGGCCAGTGCATCGCGGAGGGCTTCGGCGAACGCACACGTGTCGTCGTAGCGCTGTCGCGGATCCTTGCTGAGCCCCCTCATGACGACCTGTTCCACGGCGGAGGCGAAGTGAAGCCCGGCACGCGCCTCGTTGAGCGGCACCGGCGGCTGGGAGAGCAGCTGCGAGAACATCTCGCGCGGCGTCTTGGCCGTGAACGGAAGGCAGCCGGTGAGCATCAGGTACGAAATCGTCGCGAGGCTGTACTGGTCGGCGGCGGGGGTGACGAGCTCGCCGGACAGGGCCTCGGGAGCGACGTACATGAGCGTCCCGACGAAGAAACCGGCGCGCGTGAGTCGTTGCTCGGGCGCCATATCGGTGTCGGTGGCGATGCCGAAATCGAGCAGCTTCACCTGCCGGGTGGCCGGATCGTACATCACGTTGTCCGGCTTCAGGTCGCGGTGCACGATGCCGACCACGTGCGCGGCATGCACGGCATCGGCGATCTGAATGGCGATCGTCGCGACCTCGTCGGACGGTAGCGGTGCGTGCGCCTTGACGTATCGCTCGAGCAGCTCGCCCTTCGCCCATTCGATCGCGAGGAAGTGCATGCCCGGCGCCGCCTCGCCAACCTCGAGGGTCTGCACGACGTTCGGATGCCGGACACGCTCGCCGTATCGTGCTTCGCGCACGAAGCGGGCGACGGCGGTCTTGTCATGGCGGAGCTTCTCGCGAAGCACCTTCACCGCCACCACGCCGTGGGTGGCATGTTCGGCCCGGAACACGGCGGACGTTCCCCCTTCCCCGACCTCGCTACGAATGGCGTAGCCCGCGAGCGTCTGCCCGACCAGCATCTCTTTCGGCACGCCGCGAACGTAACGTCGCCCAGGCGGCACTCGCAAGCGAGGACATGGCCGAGCGTGCAGTTGCTTGACAGGAGTTCCAGGCGCTCCTATATAGCCGCGCGCGCCGTCGGGCGCGTCCAGCACCATGTACGTGCAGGAGCGATTCACTCCGGTGGAGGCGGCGCGAAATGGCCAGAGGGAAAGTGAAGTGGTTCAATGATGCCAAGGGATACGGGTTCATCGAACAGGTGGGGGGCGAGGACGTCTTCGTGCACTTCTCCGCCATCGCGATGGACGGCTTCAAGACGCTCGCCGAGGGCCAGGAGGTCGAGTTCGAGATTCAGGCCGGCGCGAAGGGACTTCACGCCGCCAACGTGCAGCGCGTCTGATCCACCACGCCCGCCGCATCTGATCTGCTACCGCCTGCCCACGTGGCAGGCGGTGCTGTTTCCGGGATGAGCGACGACGCAACCATACCGCGTGACGTGCGCACGCCCTATGCTTCGCACATCGTCCGCCATCCTGCCGCAGCTCCGTGACCGATCCCACCTTCGCCGCCCCGCCGGTAGCCACGCGCCCCGACGCCCCGCGGCTCTTCCTCATCGACGGGTACGCGCTGATCTATCGCGCGTTTTTCGCGCTGATCTCCCGCCCCCTCACCACCGCGCGCGGCGAGAACACGTCGGCCGCGTGGGGCGTCGTCAACTTCGTCCAGCGGCTCCTCGCCACCCATCGGCCGGAGTACCTGGGATGGGTGCACGATTCGGGGTTGAGCTTCCGCCACGAGCGCTACCCCGCGTACAAGGCGACGCGCGAGAAGCTGACCGACGAGCTCCAGTCCGATTTCGACACGGGGATGGAGCGGATCTGCCAGCTGCTCGAGGCGTACCGCATCCCGATTCTCTCGCTCAAGGGCTACGAGGCGGACGACGTGATCGGCACGCTCGCTCGCCAAGGGGTCGCCGCCGACGTCAATGTCGTGATCGTGTCGGGAGACAAGGACTTCCAGCAACTCGTGCAGCCGCACGTCTGGCTGCTCAATCCGGGGCGTGGCGGGCCCGCCGGCGTCGAGGAACAGTGGGTGTCGATCGAGAACGGCGCCGAGCGCCTCGGCGTGGCACCCGCCCGGGTGACGGATTATCTCGCGCTCGTTGGCGACAGCTCGGACAACGTGCCGGGCGTGAAGGGGATCGGGGACAAGACGGCCCGCGAGCTCGTGAACGAGTACGGCGATCTCGATGCGATCCTCGCCGCCGCGCCGACGCTCACGAAGAAGCGGCCGCGCGAAGCGCTCCAGGAGCAGGCCGACATGGCCCGCCTGTCGAAGGAATTGGTAACAATCCGTGACGATCTCCCGGTCACGCTCGCGCTCGACGAGATGCGCGTGCGCGAGCCGGACACATCGCGCTTGCGGCAGCTGTTCGTGGAGCTCGAGTTCAACACGCTCGCCCGGTCACTCGGCGACATCGCCGCCGTGACCGCCGCCGCCGCGCCAGGCGCTCCGGACGCCGTCGCCGAGACGACGCGGCCGACGACGAACTACCAAACCGTCGACACGATCGACGCGCTGACGCGCATGATCGCCCGCGCGCGTAGTGCGCCGTACGTCGCGTTCGACACGGAGACGGTGATCGAGCCGGGAAGCCCGCAGAAGATGGATCCGCTTCGAAGCACGCTGGTCGCCCTGTCGATCGCCGTGGGTGCGGGCGAAGCCTACTACCTCCCGCTGCGCCACCGCGCCCTCGAAGCCGAACAGGGCAACCTGCTGCTGGGCGACGACGAGGCGACAGACGGGGACCGGGGAGTGCCCGCGAAGCCTCGTGCCAAGAGAGCCGCGAAGACCGCCGAACCGACGAGCATCGCCGCGCGGGCCCTCGCCGCCGGCGCACCGGCGGTGAAGAACCTGCCGCCGCTCGACGATCCGGCGATGGCGCCCCTGCGCGCGCTGCTCGAGGAGCCGGCGGTTCCCAAGGTGGCGCAGAACGCGAAGTACGACCTGCTCGTGCTACGACGCCTGGGGATCGTCGTCGGTGGCCTCGTCTCTGACACCATGGTCGCGAGCTACGTGCTGGATCCCGGCCGTCGCTCGCACGGGCTCGAGC
>JBBQDE010000030.1:0-13026 GCA_038319425.1 Gemmatimonadales bacterium | reverse complement strand
GGACGAGCTCGGGCGTCTCGACGTCGACGGTCTGCTCGAGAGGACGCGTGGCGATGGCCATGCCGGAAGCTGCGCGGCGTGGCGCGACGGAACAAGCCGCGGAGTATCTTTGGCCTCCACCCTCACCCGTTCTCATGCGAGTGCTCCTCCAGCGCGTGTCGCGCGCCGAAGTGCGCGTCGGCCCCCGCGTGACCGGCCGGATCGACCGGGGCTACCTGCTGCTCGTGGGGCTCACGAACGCCGACGGCGAGAACGTGCTCGTCTGGATGGCCGACAAGATCGTCGGGCTGCGCCTCTTCGCCGATGCCGACGACAAGATGAATCTCGCGCTCGCCGACGTGGACGGGGCGCTGCTGGTCGTCTCGCAGTTCACGCTGTACGGCGACGCCGAGAAAGGGCGCCGCCCGAGCTTCGTGGATGCGGCGCGATCAAAGGTGGCCGTGCCCCTCTACGAGCGGTTCGTCGCGCTGTTACGCGAGCGGACCGCGCGCGTGGAGACGGGCGAGTTCGGCGCGATGATGGACGTGGAGCTGGTGAACGACGGGCCGGTGACGCTGTGGCTGGAACGGTGAGCGCTCCGCGCGTGATCCTCGCCTCGCAGTCGCCGCGGCGGCGCGAATTGCTCGCACTCGTGGGCATCCCGCACACCGTGCGCCCCGCCGACATCGACGAAGCGTATCTCCCCGGTGAGCGGCCGGCCGCGCATTGCGAACGACTCGCGCGCGAAAAGGTCGCCGTGGTGGCGGCGCTCGAGCCGGACGCGCTGGTGATCGGCAGCGACACCATCGTCGTCGTGGACGGCGAGGTGCTGGGGAAGCCGCGCAACGAGGCGCACGCGCGCGAGATGTTGACGCGCCTGTCCGGCCGCTCGCACGTGGTGATGACCGCCGTGGCGGTGCAGTGGCGTGGCGTGGAGCGGTCGGCGGTGGAGGAGGCGGGGGTGACGTTTCATCCCCTCACCGCGGACGACATTCGCGCCTACGTCGCCACCGGCGAGCCGATGGACAAGGCCGGGGCGTACGGGATCCAGGGGTTCGGCGCGACGATCGTGGCCCGCGTGGACGGCGACTACTTCGCCGTGATGGGGCTGCCGCTGCAGCGCCTCGTGCGTCTGATGGCCGACCTCGGCGTGCGCTACGGGTTCGGCGAAGCGCTCACCGTGGTCACGTAGTTCGTGCGCCACCGTTCGACCCGGTCGAGCACGTCGCGGACGGTGATGCGCGCCATCCGACCGGGGCGGTTCGCCATCGAGATGGGGTAGTCCTCGCCGGGATCGCCGTACGCGTCGATGAGCAGGTCGTGAAAGCGCCGATAGGGGCCGACCCGCTTCGGGTTGGTGTACCCCATGAGCGAGATGATCGGACGATCGAGCGCGACGGTCATGTGCAGCGGCCCGGTATCGGGGGACAACACGAGCGCCGCGCCGTCGATGATGCCGACGAGGTTGCGTAGTCCCGAGCCGAGGGCCGACGTCACCGGCACGCGTGCGCGCTCGAGGATGACGCGTTCGGCCGCGACCTCGCGCGCCGATCGCCCACCCACCAGCACCGGCTGCAATCCGAAGTCGCCGTGCAGTGCATCGCAGACCGCCGCCCACCGCTCGGGTAGCCAGTCCTTCTCCGGCTTGCTGGTGCCGACGACGATCGGCGCGATGGGACGGTCGAATGGTGCGAAGAACGAGCGCTGCCACGCGCGCTCCTGGTCCCACGGGCCGAGATCCCAGCGTACCGGTTCGTGCGGAATGTGCAGCGCCTCGAGGAACTCGAAGTACTGATCCTGGACGTGTTGCCCATCGCGCGGCGGGATGCGATCGGTGGTGAACAGCCAGTTCAGGTCCCGCGCCCGCGTCCGGTCGAAGCCGAGCTTCACCGGGGCCCGCGCGAATGACGTGACGATGCCCGCCTTGAAGTACACCTGGAGCGCAAGCACGACGTCGAACGGACGGCTGGCGAGCTCGCGCCGCACGGCCGGATAGGCGCGCCACCCCAGGGCGCGATTGAACTCGACGATCTCGTCCACCGCCCAGTGGCCGCGCACCAAGGTTGCGGCGCCGGGCTGCAGCACCCACGTGACGTGCACGCCGGGTACATCGCGCTTGAGCGCGGTGAGCAGCGGCAGCACGTGCACCGCGTCGCCGACGGCGCTCATCATCACGATGCCGACGCGGCGGGGAGGGGTGGTGAGCATGGAGGAGAAGCTAGCGGACATCGCTCAGATATTTGTCCATCCCGTCTCTGGCCCAGACCGCGCCCTCGCGCCGGACGTCGGCGAGCAGTGCGTCGTTGGCGTCCAGCGCGTCACGGGCCCGCTCGGCGTGCCAGAGGTGATACACGATGCCGCCGAACTTGAGCTTCCGGCGGCGCACGCCCGCATTCACGAGCCGCGTGACGAAATCGCTGTCTTCGCGCCCCCAGCCGACGAAGCGCTCGTCGAAGCCGTTCACGCGCACGGCGTCGGCCAGCCAGAACCCCATGTTGCAACTCCGCACGCCCTGCAGCGCGTCGCGCGGCGTCGGCACCAGCGCGGAGAGCCACGCGAGCGAAAATGCGTTCATCCGGTTGCCGATGCCCGATTCGAACGCGTCGAACCGCGTCTCGCCGCGAGCCAACGCACGCGCCGCGCGCGCCTCGCCGAGCAGCACGCGCGTTCCCTGCACGAACCGCCCGGGCCGGGCGAATGCGAGGTGCGACCGCACGAAATCCGGGTGCAGTACGCAGTCGCCGTCGATGAGGAGCACGTAGGCGCCGCCCGCCCGGGCCAGGGCGCGATTGCGGATGGCCGCGGCGCGGAAGCCTTCGTCCGGCTGCCACACGTGATGCAGCGGTACGCGCTGCGCGGCAAAGCGCGGCCGGAAGTCTCGTACCACCAAAGCCGTCGCCTCGGTGGACCCGTCGTCCGCGACGATCACCTCACCGGGCCGTTCCGTCTGCGCGAGCGCGCTGGCGAGGACCAGGGCGAGCGCGTCCGGCCAGTCATACGTCGTGAGGACGAGCGAGGACGCGAGCATCGATCGGCGGAGCGCTCCTACAGCTCCCTCACGGGGTCGTGCCGGGTGCCGAGCGCCGTCAGCTCGGTCTCGTCCAGCACGGCGCCGCGCTCGTCCCGCCACTTGCGGGCGGAGCGCAGCAGGCGGGTCGCGTTGCCGACGCGCACGCTGGCGGCGTGCGCCTGGCCGAAGCGGACGCGATCCACGTCCAGCACCCACGCCACCAGCCCGCCTTCGCCGTCCGTGAGGAGCACGTTCTTCACGTTGAGGTCGTGATGGCGCGCGCCGGCGGCATTGAGCGACCGCACGAGGGCACGAGTGGCTCGCCACGCCTCCGAGCGGAGCGCAGGTATCTCGCCCGGCATCAGGTACGACGCGAGGTCGCGACCGCCCACCACTTCCAGCGTCACCACGTCCGCCGTCCGGAGGAGTCCGTGCACGCGTTGCAACCCGTACATCACCACCTGCGGCGTGAGTACCCCGCGTTGCGCGAGCCGGATCGAAGCGTCGAGCTCGTACGGCGCGCGGGTCGGCGGCAGGAAGTAATCCTTCGTGAGCGGCGCGAGGAGCCCACCGTGCCGGTTGTGCCGGACCACGACGCGCGAGCCGGTGACGGGCAGCGCGATGGCATACGCGACGCCTCGTCCCTCCAGGACGCGCGCGCCGAGGTTCCGCGCCGCGGCCTCGTACAGCGTGCCATCCGCGAGCATGGCGCGCGCGTCGTCGTCCAGTTCCGCCCGCGCAACCGCCGTACACCGGCCGGCCGTGACGCGCACGTATCCAGCCGGGAGCGGGTCTGCCATCAGCCGAGCTTCACGCGGTACACCGGCACCGGCTGGCTCTTTCCTTTCAGCTCCATCGGCGGCCGCTTCTGGAGCTTGGGCGGCGATTTGAGCGCCTTGCGCATTTCGTCCGTGAGCAGGATCTCGCCGGGGCCGGCCGCTGAGCAGAGACGGCTCGCCGTGTTGACCGTGTCGCCGATGACGGTGAACTCGAGGCGGCGCTCCGATCCGATGTTGCCGGCGAACGCCTCGCCGTGATTGAGCCCGATGCCGATCTCCAGCGTCGGCCGTCCTTCGCTGCGCCAGCGCACGTTCAGCTCGTCCAGCGCCATCATCATGTCGATCGCCGCCTGCATCGCGCGGTCCGCATCGTCCGGGTTGCCGAGCGGCGCGCCCCACTGCGCCATCACGGCATCGCCGATGAACTTGTCGAGCATCCCCCCGTGACGGAACACGCACTCCACCATCTCGGTGAAGTATTCGGTGAGGAGCGTCGCCATGTCGTCGGGATTCATCGTCTCGGACAGCGCCGTGAAGCCGCGGATGTCGCTGAACAGCACGGCGACCGGCCGCTTGTCGCCGCCGAGCTTCGTGGCCTCCACGGAGCCTGCGATGCGCGCGGCGAGCTGCGGCGCGAAGTACCGCTCGAAGTTGCTGCGCACGATCCCCTCGCGCCGGATCCGCTCGGCGAACTGCGAATTCTCGATGGCCACGGCCGCGATGCCGGCGAACGCCACGAGGAACTCCAGGTCGTCGCCACTGAAGCGGTGCGTGATGCTCGGATTGTCGACGTACAGCACGCCGAGCACGCGGTCTTCGCTGCCGATCAACGGCGCGCAGATGGCCGATCGCACCTGCTGCATGACGATCGACTGTCCGCCGAAGCGCTCGTCCTCGCCGGCGTTGTCCGTCAGGAGCGCAACCTTCTCGACCACCGCCTGCCGCGCGATGGACTGCGGCACGGAGCGCGGCACGTCACCGCCGCGCTTGTCGCGCGCGATCTTCGGCACGAGCTCGTCGTTCTCGTCGCAGAGCAGGATCGCGACGCGGTCCACCTCGAGCGTGCCGTACGCATACCCGACGATCTTGTCGAGGATGGTGTCGACGTCGACGGCGCGCGTGAGCCCCTTCGACACCTCGAGCAACGTGGCCAGCTTCTGCTGGCTCTTGTCGCTCGGCGGGGCGCTGAGGGGCGAGACGATGGCGCGGGTGAGTCCGCCGGGGCTCGCGGCGCTGTCGGTCAGGCTGGAGATCGCGACGGTGGCATCACGCATCGGGATCTGCCGCACGATCGTCGCGCCGAGCGGGGTCCGGCGCACGCTCGAATGCGACGTCGTGGGCGTGGGCACGCCGAACGACTCCAGGCGGAATCCCACCTTGCCGAACGCCAACGTATCGTCGCTCGTCGCCCGCCCTTTCTCGGTCTTCGACCCGTTCACGAAGGTGCCGTTGCTGGACCCGAGATCCCGCAGCAGCAGCACATTGCCGTCCGAGGTCAGCTCGGCGTGGCGCCGGGAGATGGTTGGATGGAAGACCGGGATGTCGCACGTTGGCGCGCGCCCCACGATGAGCGGGACGCCATCGCGGAGGTCGTAGGTCTTCGAGCCATCGGCACTGATGAGACGGAGGGGCATCGGGACAAATATGGCTTCAGGCGGGAATCTACGCTGACAATCGACCCAAGCGCCGGACGACTTTCGGCACGGCGTCTTGATACGGCGACTCGGGGGCGCGGCGCGGGTTGTACAGGGTACAGGGTAGATGGTACCAAGTACGCGGTAAGGCCGATCGAGCTCGGAGCGCTAGAGGGCATGCAACAACAGATGTGTTCAGTCGAGAGGCCTGCGCGGAGTACCAAGTACCGGGTCCCCTGTACGCTGTATGCTGTACCCTTTACAACCTCTGCCGCGCCGTCTCGACGGCGTCCAACGACGCCGTCGAACTTCGGTTGAGGGGCTGCTTCGCGCCCTACCGTCCGAACGCCTCCCTGACCCGCCCAATGGCGGTCATCATCGCCCTCGCCTTGTTCTCCGTTTCCGCCCATTCGCTCGCGGGCACCGAATCGAGGACGATCCCGGCGCCGGTCTGTATCGACGCCACCCCGTCGAACAGCACGCAGGTGCGGATCGTGATCGCCAGGTCCATCCGCCCGCCGCCCGCGCCGATGTAGCCCACCGCGCCCGCGTACGCGCCGCGGCGCTCCGGCTCCAGTTCGTCGATGATCTCCATCGCCCGCACCTTCGGCGCCCCCGTCATCGTGCCGGCCGGGAAGGTCGCCCGGAACGCGTCGAGCGCGTCCAGCCCGGGACGCAGGCGACCGGTCACCTGGCTCACGAGATGGAGGACGTGCGAGTAGCGCTCCACCGTCATGAAGTCCGAGACCGCCACGCTGCCGTACTCCGCGATCCGCCCCACGTCGTTGCGGCCGAGGTCCACGAGCATCACGTGCTCGGCGCGCTCCTTCTCGTCGCTCGCCAGCTCCGCCGCCATGGCGGCATCCGCGTCGGCGGTGGCGCCGCGCGGTCGCGTGCCGGCGATCGGTCGGACTGTCACGGCGCTGCCCTCCACGCGGACCAGCAGCTCCGGGGAGCTGCCCACGAGCTCGAGACCGTCGAGCACGAGGTGGTACATGTACGGCGACGGGTTCAACGCGCGCAGGGCGCGATAGAGCGCGTCCGACGGGAAGTCCTGCTTCACGCGAATCCGCCGCGCGAGCAATACCTGAAAAGCGTCGCCAGCCGCGATGTACTCCTTGATCCGCTCCACGTCGGCGAGAAAGCGATCGCGATCGTAGGACGACGTGCCCTCGGCCGGCGCTGCGTCCTGCCGCAGGTCGAGTGGCGGGAGCGAGACCGGTGTGCGCAGGCGCGCCATCGTTCGCTCCACGGTCGCGAGTGCGGCATCGTAGGCGACACGAAGGGTCGCGTCGCTCACGTCGTCGCCCAGCGGCACACCGACGACGACCCGCGCCTGCGAGCGCAGGTTGTCGATGATGACGACCGCATCGGTGAAGACGAAGAGGCTGTCCGGCGCCGCATCGCCTCGCGGCGGCGGCGAGGGCAACCGCTCGATCAGCCGTACGGCGTCGTAGCTGAAGAATCCCACCGCGCCGCTCCAGAACGCGCCAAGCTCCGGCACGTCCACCGGCGGGTGCGCACGCAGCCGCGCGTCGAGGTCGTCGAGCGGACGGTCCAAAGTGCGCGCGTTGTGCCACCCGTGCGCTGGCGTCCATTCGTCCACCACGCCCTCACGCAGTCGCCATGCGGCGCGCGGCGCACTGCCGAGAAAGGTGTAGCGTGACCACGTCTCGCCGCCGGCCGGCGCGCTCTCGAGCAGGAAGGCGAACGGCCCCTCTCGGAGCTTGGCGAACGCCGTCACCGGCGTATCGGTGTCGAGCAGCGTCTCGCGCCACACGGGCACGAGGTGATTGGCGCGGGCGCGGAGTCGGAAGGCGTCGAAGGTCATGTCGTGCTGGCGGTGGGCGCGCGCGTGCTTGTCCGGCGCGGGAACGGCGGCGACCTTTCGTGAATGTATCGCCTGTTCGCCGCGGCATGCGCGGCCATTGTCATGCTCGCGGGGCTCGGCCCACGCCCCGTCGCCGCGCAGAGCTGGAACGACACGCGCTCCCGTGCCCTCGTCGAGCGCGCCACCGCTCGGCGCCTCGAGCAGCTCGCCGACACCGGGCTCCGAGACTTCAAGGCGGTGGCGCACGGCTACGTCACGTTCCTGGCGCAGGTGGGCGAAGGGCTGGCCGAGCCGCCCAAGGTGGTGAAGGCGGACGAGCTGGTGAACGAGGTGTACTGGAAGGCGCCCAATCTGAGCAAGCAGCGCATCGTCGGCCGGCGCGACACGCTGCTCCTCCCCACCGACATCAATTACCACCGCGACCATCTCGGCATCGTCCAGAACAACTTTCCGGCGATCATCCGCCTGGGCGACGGCGACGAAGTGCGCGACGTGCCGCATCCCCTCTCCGCGCAGGGCCTCGCGGCGTACGACTTCGCGATCACCGACTCGCTGCCGCTCAGCCTTCCCGGCCGCACCATCCTTCTCTACGAGGTAAAGGTCCGCCCGCGCGACGCCCGGCAGCCACGCATCATCGGGGCGGTCTACATCGACCGCGACGATGCGCAGGTGGTGCGCATGGCGTTCAACTTCACGCGCGCCGCGTTTCTCGACGCCGCCCTCGAGGACCTGTTCGTCGTGATCGAGAACGGGATCATTGCCGGGCGCTTCTGGCTGCCGCGCAAGCAGGAGATCGAGATCCGCCGCGGCGGCACCTGGCTGGATTTCCCGATCCGCGGCATCATCCGAGGCAGGTGGGAGATCGGCGAGTACCAGGTCAATACCGGTCTGCCTTACGGGCTGTTCTCCGGGCCGGAGATCATCGTGGCGCCGCAGGCGGCGCGGGACACCTTTCACTTCTCGGGACGCATCCTCGACTCTCTGCCGCCCGACGTCCGCGCCGTCACGGACGCCGAGATCCGCTCCGTGCAGGAGGAGGCGCGCGCCCTGGTGCGCGCCCAGGCGCTGCGACGGCCGCAGACGCTCGTGCTGTCCGCGCTCGGCGCGTCCGACTTCGTCCGCTACGACCGTGCGGAAGGGCTCGCGTTCGGCGGTGGCATCGCAACGCGGCTCGGCGGGGGGGTCGACGCCCAGCTTCGCGCGCGCTATGGCATCGACGACCGCGCCGTGAAGGGGAGCGCAACCGTGGAATGGCAGTCGCCCCGCGCCGGCGTGCGGCTGTTCGCCCTGCGCGACTTTCGCGAGGCGGGCGACGTGCAGGAGCGGTCACGTCTGGTCAATTCGCTCGCGGCGCAGGAGTTCGGCTCGGACGCCACCGATCCGTACCAGGCCCAGGGCCTCGGCGTGGGCCTCGATGCGTACGGCGTCGGCGGGTTGCGCCTGCGCCTCGACGCCAGCGTGGAGCGGCAACGACCGCTCGCGATTCGCGCCACGCCGGCGCAGGGCACGTTCCCTCGCATCCTGACCGCGACGCCGCTACGCGCCGCGCGCGTGTCGCTCACGGGAGCGCGCGCGACCGCGCCCTCGTTCTTCGGGACGGAGCTGCGCGCGGCAGGCGAGCTGCGATTCAGCCGCCTGTCCACCGATGACGCGAGCGTCCCGGTGCCGTCGACGAATGTCGGCCGCGTCTTCGCCTCGCTCGAAATCGAGCGCCCGATAGCTCGCAATCGCCTCGTGCTGCGGACGTACGCGGGAGCGGTCGGGGCAAACAACGCCGTCCCGCCGCAGGAGTGGCTCTGGTTCGGCGGCGCACTCAGCGCCCCGGGCTACGACTATCACGAGCTCGGCGCGCTCGCGGCCGTGTCGCAG
This sequence comes from Gemmatimonadales bacterium, assembly GCA_038319425.1. Taxonomy (GTDB): domain Bacteria; phylum Gemmatimonadota; class Gemmatimonadetes; order Gemmatimonadales; family Gemmatimonadaceae; genus AG11. The sequence goes on along the minus strand of JBBQDE010000030.1, from coordinate 3,924 downwards.
CGCATCGAGTGGCGGAGTCCGGTGCCCTTTCCGTCGGTGCCGTTGGGACGGTTCGGCCGGATCCCCGGCGCGGCCACCGTCGCGCCGTTCGTGCAGGGCACGTTCGCTCGGCGCGCCCGCTCGGCGGACGTCGCGCATCCGGCCGGCATCTATCCGAGCGCGGGCGTCGCACTGATGCCGTTCTTCGACCTGCTGCGGCTCCAGGTCGCCCGCGGGCTGCGGAACGGGCGGTGGACTGTGGACGTCGACGTCGCGCGGGAGTTCTGGGGAATCCTCTAGGCCGGGCGTCCGACTCGCTCGGTGAGGCGGCCGCCTACCTGACCACGTAGATCCGTGTGATCCGCTCGACCGGAACCCAGTCGCGCGGTCCGTCGCGACGCTCGATCAGCACGGCCTTCATGCGCGCGCGCGGGAACCGGTCGGCGGGGAAGCTGTGGCGCTCGTCCACCGCCGTGATCGTCCCGATGAGGGTCTTGGTCGATCGCAGGTACACGTGCTTGCCGGGCACGAAGGCGGTGGAGTCGCTGGAAAAGCCGCCGCCGCCGCGACGCGCCTGCATTTCCGGGGCAACCGTCTGCTGTGCGCGAACGTGCGTCGCCGAGAGCGCGAACGCCAGCAGTGTCGTGCCGAGGGCGGCGTGACCGGATCGCATCTGGTTCTCCTTGCGTCGAGTGAGGGCTGCCAGGAGGACGATCGTGGGTGGCCGAAGGGAACCGCGTCGGCGCGCGGGCATTCGATGACGCGCGAGCCCTCCGGCGACGACATCCTGCGCGCGTGCCCACCTCCGGCTCATCCGTGCCGCCGGCCGCCGACTTCACGCGCGTCGATCCCCGCGCGGTGGCGCTCCTCGCCGAGCGCTGGGCGCGCCGGCATGGCGTCCTGCCCGTCACGACCGAGCGGGGAGCGTTGCTCGTCGCCACCAGCGACCCGCTCGATCTCGATGCCGAGCGCGCCGTCGCCTTCGCGACGGGACAGCGCGTCCGATGGGTCGTGGCGCCGGCCGACGAGATCGCCCGCCAGATCGATCGTTGGTATGCGGAATCGCCGTCCGCGAGTCGGCGTGACGCGGCCGCGCCGCCCGTCGAGGTGCAGCATCTCGCGTTCACCACCGAGGCGGCAGGCACGCCCGGTGACGATGCGGGTACGTCGGCAGTGCGACTGGTGGATCAACTCCTCGCCGACGGCATCCGGAACGGCGCGAGCGACATCCATGTCGAGGCGGAGGAGCAGGGCATCGCCGTGCGCCATCGCATCGATGGCGTGCTTCGGCAGGTGCGCGTTCTGCCGCGCAGTGCCGCGCCGGCGCTGGTCTCCCGCATCAAGATCCTCTCCGGTCTGGACATCGCCGACCGCCTGCGACCGCAGGACGGGCGCGCGCGCGTGGCGGTGGGTGGGTCGGTGGTCGATCTCCGCGTCTCCACGCTTCCCGCCTCGCACGGCGAGAAGGTGGTCATCCGGGTGCTCGACGGCAGCGCGGCCGGTCGATCGCTCGACGCCATCGGCTTCGCGCCGTCGGATGTGCTGCGGATCCGTTCCCTGCTCGAGCAGCGCGATGGGTTGCTTCTCGTCACGGGCCCGACCGGCTCCGGCAAGACCACCACGCTGTATGCCGCGCTGCGCGAGATCTCCGCGCGCGGCGTCAACGTCGTCACGGTCGAGGATCCCATCGAGTATCGGCTGCCGGGCATCGTGCAGGTGCAGGTGCACGAGCGAGCGGGCCTCACCTTCGGCGCGGCCCTGCGATCGATCATGCGGCAGGACCCGGACGTCATTCTCGTCGGTGAGATTCGCGACCGCGAAACCGCGGAGATCGCGATCCAGGCGTCGCTGACGGGACATCTGGTGCTGTCCACGCTGCACACCAACGACGCCGCGAGCGCCGTTGCCCGCCTCGCCGACATCGGGGTGGCGGGCTACAAGATTGCCACCGCGGTGAAGGGGGTCATCGCCCAACGCCTCGTCCGTCGTGTGTGCGCGGATTGCCTCGCCGCCGGGTGTCCGGCCTGCGACGGGGCCGGCTACCGCGGGCGGCTGGCCATCGCGGAAATTCTCGTCGCGTCCCCCGAGTTCGAGCGGCGCGTCGCCGCTGGCGCGCCCACCGAGGCCATCGCCGAATCGGCGCGCCTGGCGGGGTGCGCCACGCTCTGGGAGTCCGGGATCGCGCTCGTCGCGCGCCGCGAGACGACGCTCGACGAGCTGCGCCGAGTGGCGGCCGAGCCGGTGCGGACGGTCGCCGAGCCGGATCCGGAACCGAAGTCTGTCGGGCTAAGAATCGGCTGGGTGTCCTCGGCGAGCGTGCCGCCGGCGCCGATTCGCCGCGAGCTGGCCGATGCGGCCGAGTCGCTCGGCGCACATGTGCAGGTGGTGGCACTCGCGGGAGACGAGTTGGAGATCGACGGGTTGGACGCCATGGTCCTCGAGCCCGGCGTGGCGCCGACGCCGCTCCGAGCGCGCGCGCTCGTGGTGTCCCTCAGCGGCGACGCGGCCGGGCGCGAGCACGCCGGCGCGCTCGCGCGCAACGCGGACCTCGTGGTGCCGAACCGCACCCACGGCCGCTTCCTGCTGGCGACGATCCTCGCGCTCTGGCGGTGGCGCTCACGTCAGTGACGACGGCGTTCCTACCGGATGGTGGGGCGTGTGGTGCCACGGGTACGCGACATCGGTCACCGGGCCTGCCTTCCACGTCACGTACCGCTCATTCATGCAGCGGCCGCACGGCCGGTAGCCGGCGCGAATCGCCGACTCCTCGTCGGCGAAGAACACCCGGTGCTTGGCATAGCCGAGCGGGAGCGCCGCGATCGCGCGGGAGCAGTCGAGCCGCCCATAGATCTGGAGCGTCGAATTGCCGGCCAGAGTGCCCGGCGCGCTGCTGTCGCGCTGGGTACCGTCGGGTTGCAGGAGCTTGTACGGCATCTCAGCCTCCGTCATGAATGGGGCGTCGCGGCCGGAGCGAAACGCGCGACCACTGGTCATCGAACGTCGCTTCGACGAACATACCCCCCGGCGCTCGCTTGGCCAGATCCTCCCGCCACCTTCGTCCTCCACCATGGCCGTCATCAACGTCGGGACGATCGACGTCTACCTCATCCACCAACGCGCCGATGGGTGGCGCGTTCTCGCACTCCAGCGCTCGTTGACCACCCGGTGTCCCACCGCATGGGAGACCGTACACGGCCGCATCGAGCCGGGCGAGGAGCCCGAGCGCGCCGCGGTACGCGAAGTACGGGAGGAGACGGGGCTGGAGATCGAGCGCCTCTACAACGTGTGCGTGCAGCCATTCTACCTGCACCGCAGTCACACCGTGGAGCTGGCCGTGGTGTTCGCGGCCTTCGTCGATCCGGGGCTCGGCGTCACCCTGAGTGAGGAGCACTCGCGGTTCGAGTGGCTCGTGCCGCCGCGGGCGCTCGAGCGGTTCGTCTGGCCGCGCGAGCGCGCGGCGCTGCGCGACATCCTCCAGCTCCTGCAAGGTGGCGACGCCGGGCCCGTGGAGGACGTGCTGCGGGTGACCTGACCGCTACGGGTTTGGCACCCGGTGGCCGGACGTCCGCAGCACCGTCGCCGGCTCGGGGGCGTTGGGCTTCACCCGGACGCTCTTCGCCGGGATCCCGACGTAGACGTGATAGGGCCGCACGTCCTTGGTTGCCACCGCGTTCGCGCCCACCATTCCCTGTTCCCCGACATGAACGCCGGCGAGCACGGTGGCGTGGTACGTCACCCGCACGCCGTCCTCGAGCACCGTGAGGACGTTCGTCACGTCGCGCTGGTCGACGATGCTATGCGTGTGGCTGTAGATGTTGGCGTAGTCACTCACGGAGACGCCGTTCCCGATCCTGATGCCGCCACGATCGTCGAGCAGTACATGGCGGTGAATCACCACGTTGTCACCGACTTCCATGTTGTAGCCGAACGAGAACTCGACGTGCT
>JBBQDE010000029.1:0-13194 GCA_038319425.1 Gemmatimonadales bacterium | reverse complement strand
TCGCATCCAACCCACACGGGAGCACGAACGATGGAACTCGACAGCCTGCGCGCCCTCTACGTCGAAGAGCTGAAGGACCTCTGGAGCGCCGAGAACCAGATTCTCAAGGCGTTGCCCCGCATGGCGAAAGCCGCCACGCATCCGCAGCTCAAACGGGCGTTCGCCAAGCATGAGAAGCAGACGCAGCAGCATGTCAAGCGTATCGAGCGCATCTGCCGTGAGCTCGACGTGAGTCCGCGTGGCAAGAAGTGCGTCGGCATGGAGGGGTTGATCGAGGAGGGGAAGGACCTCATCAAGGAGAAGCCGGACAAGGACGTGCTCGACGCGGGTCTCATTAGCGCGGCGCAGCACGTGGAGCACTACGAGATGGCCGGCTACGGCACGTGTCGCACGTGGGCGCGCCTGCTCGGCTACAGCATGCAGGCCGACCTGCTCCAGACGACACTCGACGAGGAGCAGCAGACGGACCTCGACCTCACCGGCCTCGCCGAAGCGGCGATCAACATCGACGCCGAGTAGACATCGACCGTGAACAGTGAACGGTGACTGCGGCTCACCGTTCACCGTTCACCGTCAACCGGTATTCGCGACCAGCAGGTAGAATGGCGGCGACTGCGCGTTCGAGAGGTCCGCGCCCGAATCTACCGTCACCAGCACATCCCGAAACGCGTCGGTCGCGAGCTCCAGCTCGGTCACGCCGATCGTCGAGGCGTCGACGCGAGTGCCATGCTCGTCGAGCAGGACGAGCGCGAGGGCGTCGAGCTCTTCACTCAACTCGATGAAGCGCGCCATGCGCGCATCCGCGCGCAGCAGCTCGCGCATCCAGGCCTCGCGCTCCGCCTCCGGAATTTCCTCGAGCTCGCCCTGGGTCGGGATCGCCTCCTGACTGTCCTCGATTGCCGCCGGGAGCGCGGCGAACAGGGCGCGGGTCTCGGCGAAGGCGGCGGCGGGAACGAAATGCCAGCTGCGCATGGTCGGCGCGGGCGGAGGAAGCTCCACGCCCGTGCGACCGAGCACGCGGCCGAGGCTCATGAGCGTGTAGGTCATCAGAGCCGCTCGAGCTGCTCGAGCGTACGCGCATCGCGCACGTTCCCCGTGTTCAACGTGCTGGCCGGCTCGAACAGCAGGACCTCCACTTCCTCGTCCGCCACGGGCCGATGCTCCACGCCACGCGGCACGATGACGAACTCTCCTTCCGCCAGCTCGATGTCGCCGTCGCGCAGCTCCATGCGGAAGTGGCCGCGTACCACGAGGAACAGCTCGTCCTCGTGCTCGTGGCTGTGCCACACGAAGGGCCCCTTGAACTTCGCGAGCTTCACCTGCTGGCCGTTCAGCTCTCCGACGATCTTTGGCTGCCAGTAGACGGAGAAGCGTGCAAGCTTCTCCGACAGGTTCACCTTCTGCATGGCGGCAATGGTGTGAGTGGCGACGTTCCGATCGGCCGTCAGGCGCCGCCGGCCGGCGCGCTTCGTTCCTCGCGCCAGGTTCGCGGCTCGTCGAATGCAAACAGCGACGATCGGACGTCGAGCGCGATCGTACGGAAGCGCGCGGCACAACGCGCGGGAATGGCGTCGCGCGAGAAGAGGATGATGGCGTACAGCTCGCCCGAGCGTAGCATTCCGCCGAAGCCGACGACCGACTCGATCTGATAGCGCTCGACGAACTCGGTTTGGGCGGGGATGAACGGGCTGCCCCGCGCCTCCTCGACGTAGAACACATCGTAGGTCCGGCTGTCGGTGCCCTGCACGCGCGCCTCGCCGTCCGTCACGAGGCTCTCGACGTCCACGCCGAGCTCCTCGATCAGGCGCATGATCATCGGGGCCGCCCGGACTCGCTCGGCGGTGGGGAGCGGGATGGCCTGGTGCCCCTGCGACAGCCGCCTCGAGTTCCACGCCGGCTCGTCTCCCGCCGTGGCCAGCAGCGTCAGACAGCGCATGTCCGCGCGCGGCTTGATGCCGGCGAGCTGCTCGGCGGCGAACTCCTGAAGCGCGGGCTCCAGGGCGCCATACCGGTGCGTCTTGTAGAAGCGCACCATCGCGCACGACCGCTGGCCGCTGGAATTCACGCAGTGGTCGTACAGGTAGCGGGTGACCACCTCGGCCGCTTCCTCGAGGCTGTCCACGCCGCGCACTACGCGGCGGATCGCGATGCCGGCGCGCAGCATCGCCCCCACCGTGAACTCCGTCACGTCGAGCGGTCCGAAGTCCGGCTGGTCGGGCATTGCTGCGATGATGGCGATGGGGAAGAGGCGTTCGGCCTGAATTCCGAAGATGCCCGTACACTCGCGGGATCACAAGCGGAACGAGCGCGCCTGCGCCGCCCACTCGGAAGCGCCGCCCACCTCTGTCGCCGATGTGCGGCTTGACAGGGATGAGCGGGCGCCCGCATGCTCTCCAGCCGCTACGACTCGGCGCTCCCTCCAATCCCGTCAGAACTCTTCATGCGTGTCCATCATTTTTGCCTGGCGTTCGTCGCCGTCCTGCTGACGGCGTGCGACCGATCCACCGTCACATCGCCGTCCACTCCCCCCACACCGGCCCCCGCCTCGCGCGTCTCGTCCGGCGGCAGCGCGCTCGTCGTCAACGTCACGAACGACACGACGGCGCAGAACGAGACGCCGCTCGCCGTCAATCCGCGCAACCCGCAGAACTTCATCGTCGGCGGCAACGACTGGAACTACAATGACGGCTGCTCCGTCAACGCGAGCCTCGACGGGGGGAAAACCTGGACCGCCACCGTGCCCAGCGGCTTCCTGCCTGGCGTCACGAAGTACACCAACGATCCCGCCGTCCCCGGCACGGGGCGGTACGACTACGGTGGCGACCCGGCGGTCGCGTTCGGGCCGGACGGCGTGGCGTACTTCGCCTGCTTCGGGTATCAGGCGGTCTCGCCGTATCACGTCGTCCTCCTGTTGAGCCGCTCGACCGACGGCGGGCGCACCTGGCTTCGCGGCGGCACGGCCGAGCCGCTCACCCAGGTGGCGGTGTGGCAGGGGAACGGCATCTCGAAGGGTTCGACCGGCCAGTTTCCCGATCACGAGCAGATGCACGTGGCGAGCGATGGCACGATCTACGTCACGTGGGCCCAGTTCAACGGCTACGGCTCACACTCACCGGTGTTCGTCGCCACCTCCCGCGATGGCGGGCGCTCCTTCTCGCTCGCCCAGAAGGTGACCGCGGGCTCCATTCGTAGTGACCAGGACCAGCGCGTCGTTACCGATCCGAAGACGGGCTACGCCTATCTGACCTTCGACAACTCGATCCAGGGCGGCAAGGGAACCGCGCTGTACGTCAGCATGTCGAAGGACAGGGGCGCGTCGTGGAGTGCACCGGTGCAGTTCGGCACCTTCCAGAATCCGGTGTGCCTGTTCCCGCCCGGCTGTTTCAACATCTCCGGTGCGCCCTTCCGCGGGCCGGGCTCGTATCCGGCGCCGGCATACGATCCCACGCGCAATCGCCTCTACGTCGCCTATACCGACATCGTGAACGGCCTCGCGCAGGGTTTCCTCACCTGGGCGAGCGGCGATGACCTCTCACATTGGAGCACGCCCGCGGTGATCGCGCCCGCCAGCGGCGACCGGTTGAACGTGGAGCTCAGCATCGAGCCGGTGACGGGGCGCCTGGACGCGATGTTCTACGACCGGAGCTGGACCGGCAACACGCTGGTCGACGTGACGTACGTCTCGAGCGCGGACGGCGGCGCCCAGTGGTCCGCGCTGCGCGTGACGAAGAAGGGATTCGACCCCGCACAGTACGGCGTCCCATCGGGAACCGGGGTCCGTCCGTTCATCGGGGACTACAACGGCATCGTGTCACTGGCTACGGGTGCGGCAATGACGTGGACCGGTGTCGGCAAGACCTACGGCGCGCTCCCCACCAACTACGAGATCTATTTCGGCAGCGTCTCGCGGTAAGGTCGCTCTGAGGTAGTGCCTTCAACGAGCGGTGGAAGGCCCGGCGTTCGCGCCGGGCCTTCGTCGTTTGCGTCCAGACGATTCGCGGCACGACGCGCCCGGCAAGCATCGTGCATCGGTGCCTCTCGACATGCCTCCCGACCAGACTTCCGGCGCCGCAGGCGGCGCCGCGCAACGCGCCATGCGGTCCAGCGATTCCTCCCTCGTGCCGAGCGTGGATGCCCGCGCGTCGGCCTCGCCGGCCGCTCCCGACGCCGCCGCACCCGACCTGTCGCGCACCGGCGAGGCCATCGACCGGCCGCGCAGCCGTTCGGTGGAAGCGACGCTGCTCACCGTCCTGGCGGTGCTGTACTCGCTCTACTTCGCGCGCGGCTTCCTGATCCCCATCGTCTTCGCGCTGCTCCTCAACTTCCTGCTCAGCCCACTCATCCGCCGGATGGCGAAGCATCACGTCAAGCCGCCGATCGGCGCCGCCTTCGTCGTGGTCATCCTCGTCACGGGAATCGGCTGGGGAGCCTACCAGCTCACCACGCCGGCGCAGCGCTGGGCCGCCATCGCCCCGGACGCCTTCACGAAGGCGCAGTCGAAGCTCCGCGGGATCATTCGTCCCATGCAGCAGGTGTCCAAGAACGTGGAGCAGGCAGCGAACGCCGTCGGCGGACCGGCAGGCGGCAAGGCGCAGGAAGTGGTGGTGCAGTCGGGGCCGAGCCTCACCTCGCGCCTGTTCGGCACCACGCAGCGCGTCATCGCCGGCATGCTCGAGATCTTCATCCTGCTCTACTTCCTGCTGGCGGGCGGCGACCTCTTCCTCCAGAAGCTGATCAAGGTGCTGCCGCACGTCAGCGACAAGGTGAAGGCGGTGGACATCGCCCGCGCCACCGAGGCCACGGTGTCCGCCTACCTGACCACCACCCTGCTGGTCAACCTCGTGGAGGGCACGATGGTGGCTGTCGTGCTCTGGCTCCTCGGCATGCCGAGCGCGGTGCTGTGGGGGGTGATTGTCTTCTTCCTGGAGTTCGTCCCCTACCTCGGCGCGGCCACGGCGGTCGTGGTGCTGAGCGTCGCCGGTCTCACCACCTTCGACCAGCCGGGCCGCGCGCTCCTGATCCCGGGCAGCTTCCTGGCAATCAACATGCTCCAGGCGAACTTCGTCACGCCGCTGCTGCTCGGGCATCGCCTCACGCTCAACCCCGTGGCGATCTTCACGGGCCTCGCGTTCTTCTATTGGATCTGGGGCGTGCCGGGGGCGTTCCTGGCCGTGCCGCTGCTGGCGACGTTCAAGATCTTCTGCGACAACATCGAGTCGCTCGCCGCGATCGGGGAGTTCCTGGGCCAGCGCGACGAGGACGAGCGACGCTCGACCGCGCGCATCTAGGCTCGCGGCGTCGCTTACCGGCGTCGCAACGCCTTCGCGATGGCGTCGGCGATCACCACGGGACTTGTCTCGCCGAACGCGACGTCCACGCCCACCGTGTCGGTCTCGGCGCCTGGCCGCTGCATCACGTCCACCATCCAGCCGATCCCGGGTCCGCCGCAGCGCGCCACCGCGCCCGACTTGAGCTGCACGGTCACGATGCCGGGGAAGGCGAATTCCACCGTGCTCCCCTTCAGCACCTTCTGAAGCCGCGACACCACGGCATGACCCAGCTCGTGGCTCTCCATCGCGTCGTCGCCGATCGCGTGCTCGAGCGTCTGGCTCATGACCTCCGGCGGCAGCTCGAATGCAGCCAGTGGATCGTCGTGATGGGAGCGTGGTGTGCGAGGCATCGTGGGGTTCGACTGGAGCAACGGCGCGGGAACTGGGTCGGCGTGCTCCGCCGCCGCAGAGCGTGTCGCCGCATGGGTGGTACACCGGCCGGGCGTCGGAGTCCCGCCAATGTGAGGAGTCGCGCGCGGCGCGACTAGGGGCTGGCGGGCGTGCTCCACCGGCACCCGCTCGGCTTGAGGCCGCCCTCCACCAGGTCGAACGTCGCCTGCAGCAGAACGAGACCGAGCGCGGCGATGCCCGCCGCCGCGTACCGCGGTGCACGGCCGGAGCGGCGCAGCAACCACCAGCCGCCGAGCCCGATTGGCACCTCGACGAGGAAATCGAGGAATGGACGGCGATAGAGCTGCAGCCCGAGCAGCGGGCCGCCCGGCCAGAAGATCTTTCGCCCCGTCACGAAATCGAGCGGCAGGTGGGCCAGCACGACGCCGGCGGTGATCAATCCGGCCGCACGCGATCCCGTGACGAGAAATGCGATGCCGCCGAGCGCCGCGGCGGTGAGCGCGGCGGCCGGCACGGTGTGCGAATAGAGGCCATAGGGGCTGCAGATCCGCGCCACCGAATAGCCGACGTCGAGCAGGTCAGGTGCGATGGCGACGGGCACGAGCCAGAGGAGCGACAGCGCGGGCCACCGGGCATTCGCCGCGGCGGCCACGCCGAGATGGCCCGTGATCACAGCGGCAGGAACTTCTTGACTTCCTCGATCAGCCGGACGGGCGACACGGGCTTGGCGAGATACTCGTCGCACCCGGACGCCATCGACGCGTCACGGTCCCACGCGCTCGCCAAGCCCGTGACGACGATGATCGGAATGTCCCGTGTCTCGACGTCTTCCTTGAGCGTGCGCACCGCGTTCCACCCACTCGTTCCGGGCATCGTCACGTCCATCAGCACGAGCCCGGGCCGCTCGCGCCGCACGACATCCACGGCCTCGGTGCCGTCGGCCGCTTCCAGCACGCGGTAGCCGACCCCGGTCAGGAGTGCGACGTAGAGGGAGCGCTGGTCGGCATTGTCTTCGGCGACGACGATTGTCGGCACGCGGGGAGCCGTGGACGGCATGCGCGAGAGGTGGGAGGTGACGGATGAAATTACCGTTCGCGCCGCCGATTCGCCATTGAAGTCGGCGTTTCACGCGGCCCGATTCCGTCAGGAGACCACGCGTGCGCGGCCATCGCCCCGATGGCGCGCTCCATGCTTCCGCCCGCCTCCATGCTCCTCACCCCAAAGCACATCCCCAGGCTGGCCGCCATCGTCGGGCTCTTCACGCGCTACGGCCTGCGCGACGTCGCCAGCCAGCAGGGCCTCATCTCGCTGGTCACGTCGGAGGAAGATCTTCCGCCGGAGGAAATCGCCGAGCAGAAGGCGCACGCCGTGGGGTTCCGGAAGCGGCTCGTCGAGCTGGGACCGGCCTATGTGAAGCTCGGCCAGGTGCTCTCCACGCGCCCCGATCTGCTGCCGGAGCCCTACATCCAGGAGCTCGAGCGGTTGCAGGACGACGTCGGCCCCATCCCGTACGAGGAAGTCGAGCAGATCATCGAGGACGAGCTGGGCGGCCGCATCAGCAAGCTGTTCGAGTTCTTCGACCCCGAGCCCCTCGGCACCGCCAGTCTGGGCCAGGTGCACGGCGCGCGCATGCGCAACGGTCGCGAGGTGGTGGTCAAGGTCCAGCGCCCCAACATCCGCGCCTCGCTCGCCGACGACCTCGAGTTCTTCCATGAGCTCGCGGTCTTCATGTCGGAGCACACCAGCGTCGGAACCCGCGTCGACGTGCTCGGCGTCATCCAGCAGATGGAGCGCGCGATCACCGAGGAGCTTGACTATCGCACCGAGGCGCGCAACGCGGCCACCTTCCGCAAGTCGCTCGCGCAGTTCCCGCGCATCATGGTGCCGAAGGTCATCGAGGCGTATTCGAGCGAGCGCGTGCTCACCACCGAGCGCATTCACGGTGTGAAGGTGAACAAGGTGTCGCCGCTGGCTCGTCTCGAGCACGACTTCACCCCGGTAGCCGAAGAGCTGACGCGCGCGTACCTGAAGAGCATCACGCTCGACGGCTTCTTCCACGCCGACCCGCATCCGGGCAACGTGTTCGTGGTGCTGCCCGGTTCCCGGAATCCGCTCACGCCGGCGGAGGTGGTGGCCGGCGAGCGGCGCGACATGCCGCGCGTCGCCACCACGCCGCTCGCGCAGTTGGAGGTGGAGGCGCAGGCCGCCGCCGCGCCGATGCCCGACGACGTGGACGTGCGCCTCGCGCTGATCGACTTCGGCATGACGGCGCGCCTCTCCTCCACGATGCGCGACGCGGCGACGCGCCTCCTCATGGCGCTCGGCGACAATCGCGGCGACGAGGTGGCGGCCACGCTCATCGAGCAGGGCCAGCCGACGCAGTCGTTCGATCGCGCCGGCTACACGCGCGAGATCGCCACGCTCATCGCGCGCAACGTCGAGCTCACCGCGGCCGAAGTGCAAGCGGGAAAGATCCTCTTCGAGGTGATCGACCTCTCCTTCCAGCACGGCCTGCGTCTCCCGGCGGAGATGACACTGCTCGCCAAGGCGTTGTTCAATCTCGACGGCGTCACGCGGGCCCTCGATCCGTCGTACACGCCGCTCGAGACGATCCGCGCCTTCGGGAACGAGATCGCAATGGAGCGCGCCAAGCGCGACATGTCACCGCGCCGGCTGTACCAGATCGCGATGGAGAGCGGCGACTTCCTCTCGCGGCTGCCGCATCGCCTCGACCAGATCACTCGCCGCCTGGCCGACAACGACCTCTCCACGCACGTGGACGTTCCGCAGCTGCCGTCGCTGATCGTCGCGCTCCAGAAGGTCGCGAACCGGATCTTCTCGGGGCTCGTGCTCGCCGGGCTGCTCATCGCGAGCGCACAGCTGCTCCCCTACTGGCGCACGCTCGGCACCAGCGGCTTCGTGATCGCCGCCGTGCTCGGCATCTACATGGTGCTCACGATCATGGTGAGCGACAGGAAGGGCGATCGGTCCTGAGCCGCCCTCGCGGCGCGTTATACTCTCCCCATGCCCCCATCGCGCGCCGACGCGCTCGTCGTCCTGGGCCGCGGTGTCGACGCCGATGGCGCGCTGCCGCTGCTCGCGAAGCAGCGCGTGGAGCGGGCTGCGGAGCTGTTCGCGTGGGGCGTGGCGCCACGCATGATCTTCAGCGGCCGTTGCAGCCTGATGACCGAGGCCGAACCGCCGCGGACAGAGGCGGCCGCCATGGCCGAGCATGCGCTCGCCATCGGGATCCCGCGGCGGGCGATCATCCTGGAGGAGGAGTCGCGCGATACGGTCGGCAACGCGTACTTCGTGCTCCGCCGCTTCCTGGAGCCGAATGACTGGATGTCCATCCGGGTGGTGACCTCCGATTTCCACATCCAGCGCACCGCCTGGGTCTTCCAGAAGGTGATGGGGCTGGGCTACGACGTGGCGTTCTCACCGTCTCCATCCGAACTGGATCACGACACCATCGCGTCTCGCGCTCGCGAAGAGAGCGATATCTCTACTTTTCTGATGGAGTGGCTCGGCCCCATCCCGGACGGTGATCCCGTCGCGCTCGCGCGGCTGATCTGGCAGGAGCACCCGGGCTACGCCCCCGACCCGACGGTGACCCGGGCCGACATCCAGGCCCGCATTGCGGAGATCGCCCGCGCGCACCGGTCGGCCGACGGAACACCCAGAGGCCATCGGCTCAGACAGATGCGGGTGGCGGAGCTGTAGGGAGGCAGTTGACCGTAAACTGGCCGATTGGGCGACCGAGAACAGAGAACCAGTGGCCCGACCCGTCCATCGGTAGTGGGTCTCGACCAGAGTACTCGAGACTCCCACTCGGTTGCGCAACTCAGCTGGTCTGACCTCCGGCAACGGCTTCTCCGTTTCCCCTCATCCAGTTGACCAATGGCCAGTCGAGTCAACTACTCAGCCCCGGAGCGAGAGTAGTTCTTGCACTCATGGGCGCCCCACCACATGCGATCGAGGTCGAATGCTCTGTATCCTCCACGGCTATCTGCTCGAAGGCTCGGGCAGCAACCTGTGGACGCGGTGCGTCGTCGAGTCGCTCTGCATGGAGGGGCACACGGTCCAGCTCGTGTGCCAGGAGCCCTACCCCGACCGCTACGACTGCATCGCCGAGGCGTACCGCTACCACACCGACGGCACCGTCGAGACGATGTTCACGCGCGACGTGCCGTACCCGGGCCGGTGCATCATGCACAAGCCGCAGCTCGGCGACACGATCCCCGTGTACGTGTGGGACAAGTACGACGAGTATCCCAATGCCGTGCCGATGGTCAATCTCGACGACGACGCGATCGAGGCGTACGTCGCCCGAAACGTGGATGTCGTGCGGCGGGTCGTGGAGGATCACGGCGTGCACGCCATGCACGCCAATCACGCCGTGCTCATGTCCGTCGTCGCGCAGCGCGTCAGCGCCGAAACGGGGGTGCCCTACGCCGTGATGCCCCACGGCAGCGCCCTCGAGTACGCGGTGAAACCCGATCCGCGATTCCTGCGCATGGCCACCAGCGCCTTCACCGATGCCGGCCACATCTTCGTGCATGGCGAGGAGATGCGGAATCGCGTCGCGACGATCCTGCCCGGTGTCCCTGGCCTGAACGACAAGTTCAGCGTGCTCCCGCTCGGCGTCCATACCGCCCAGTTCGAGCCGGTGCCCCGCGAGCGACGACGCGAGAAGATGGGCCGCCTGTTCGTGGAGCTCGATACCCTGCCGCGCGGCCGTCGGCCCGAACAGCTCACGTGCATGCTCGACGACGCGCGGCGGACGACCGACGAGTCGTCGCTGCGGACGGTGCTCTCCGGCGTGAAGTACGAGACCAAGGCCCCCGATGCGGATCTCGAGGAGAAGCTCCAGCAGGTGGACTGGGAGCACGACGCGATTCTCCTCTTCGTCGGCCGCCTCATCTCGGCCAAGGGAATCCAGTCGGGACTCGCCGCGCTGCCGCTGCTGCTGGCCGAGGATCCGGGCATCCGTCTCATCGCCGTGGGACACGGGCCATTGCGCGAGCCGATGGAGGTGTTCCTCTGGGCGCTCGAGCACGGCGACCGCGACCTCGTCATGCGCATCGTCGAGTGCGGACGCATGCTCGAGGGCGACCCCGACGGCAACGTCGGTTCGCAGGCGCTCGGCAAGGTGAAGTGGTTCTTTCGCGACCTGTACGAGCGGAGCGAGCTGGATCGCTACTTCGAGCTGGCACAGGAGCACGTGCGCGCCGACCGCGTCATCTTCACCGGGTACCTCACCCATCACGAGCTCCAGCATCTCTTCCCGTGCTGCGATGCGGGGATCTTTCCCTCCATCGTCAAGGAGGCGGGGCCGCTCGTCTTCCTCGAGGCGCTCGCGTCGGGCTGCTTCCCGCTCGGCACCTACTTCGGCGGCATGAAGGCGAGCATCGACGCCATCGCCGAGCTCTTTCCGCCCGAGATCGCGGAGGCGATGAAGATCGATCCGCTCGACACCGTCGCAGACATCGTGTCGAACGTCTCGCTCGCGCTCCGCTTCGGCGTGCGGTACAAGGACGTGCTGAGCCGCACCGCGCAGGCGCGCTACGACTGGACGAGCGTCGGACGAAAGCTCGCGCACGAGCTCGACAATCTCGCGGCGGCGCGCCACGGAAGTACGCCCGTTGCATGATGGAAGCGTGATGCAACCCCGACATCCCGACCTGACCTTGAAGCGCCTGGCGGCCCTGCTCACCGTGCTCGGCGCCGTGGGCATCGCGTGCGCGCGCGGTTGCCGACATCGAGCTGCCCGCGGACGTCAACGTGTCGTCGTGGATCTCGCCGTCGGAGCCGTCCCGCGCCGTGGATTGACGGCGTCAGTCGATCGCCGAGCGAGACAATCGATCCGGCGGGCACTCTTTGCCCACCTCGGGAGTACTAGTTATGCAGGCCGGTCGTGAAATTCCGCCCGGCCACTCGAGCCAGGAGACCAACATGTTCAGGATTCCGCGTGGCGCGCCCCGCGCAACAACGCTGATGCTCGCCACTGTCTTGTTCGCCGCCGGCGCCGTGCCGGCGGTTGCCCAGATGTCCGCCCGAACGACGAAAGGAGACCATCACGTGACCGACACCTTCAAAAAGCCCTCGGATGCCGAGCTCAAGGCGAAGCTCACGCCGGTTCAGTACAAGGTCACCCAGCACGAAGGAACGGAGGCCCCGTTCAAGAACGAGTACTGGGACAATCACGAGCAGGGCATCTACGTCGACGTCGTGTCGGGCGAGGCGCTCTTCAGCTCACTCGACAAGTTCGAGTCGGGCACCGGGTGGCCCAGCTTCACACGCCCCCTGGAGCCCGCCAACGTCACCACCAAGACCGACCGGCAGTTCCTCATGACGCGCACCGAGGTCCGCTCGGCGCACGGCGATTCACACCTCGGCCACCTGTTCGATGACGGGCCGAAGCCGACCGGCATGCGCTACTGCATGAACTCCGCGTCCATGCGCTTCATCCCGGCCAGCAAGCTCGTGGCCGAAGGCTATGGCCAGTACGCGAAGCTGTTCGACGGAAAGAGCGGCAAGTAGCGGCGAGTCGGCGCTGACGCGGCGGGCGCACGTGCGCCCGCCGCGTCGTGCGTTCAGCCCTTCTTCTTCTCGTCGGCCTTCGCCTTCTTGTACGCCTTGCGCGCCGCATGCTCCTTCGCGTCGGCCTTGGCCTCGGCCTTCTCCATCGCCGGCGTCTCGTGCTTGTTGCTCAACACGGTACCGGTGATGGCGTCGATCTGCACTTCGTCGATGCCGGCCTTTCCCTTCGACGCGATGTCGAACGAGTAGAGCAGCTTGCCGCCCTCGCGCTCGAGCTCACCGGACTTCACCGTGCCGCCCGGCACCTGCGCGATCGCCGTGGCGCGCGCCGCCTTTTCGGTGATCTTCGCTTCGGCCTTGAGCTGCGCCATCGTCTCGTGCTTCGCGGCCGGCTTCGCCGTCACCTGCGCCGCGGCGGGGACCGCCGCCAGCGTGATGGCGGCCATCGCGGTCAGAATCGAGATACCACGTCTCGTCTTCATGTTGCCTCTCAAGTGGATGGGAGCACCGCGCCCGTGGTCACGAGTCGCGGTCGTACCGCCCCTTTCGGGGCAAGCGTGTAGTCGCGGCCGCGCACGGCCACGAGGAAGGTCGGCACCAGGTAGAGCGTGATCGGCGTGGAAAGCGCGAGGCCTCCGATCACCGCGAGCGCCAGCGGCCGCTGCATCTCGCTCCCCGCGCCAAGGCCGAGCGCCAGCGGCAGGAGGCCGAACAGCGTGCAGAGCGTCGTCATCAGGATGGGCCGGAGGCGGACGCGTCCTGCTTCCAAAAGCGCCGGCTCCAGTGTCTCTTCCTCCGTGAGCATCCGGTGGTGCGTGAAGTCGAGAAGGATGATCCCGTTCTTCACGATGAGCCCCACCAGCAGGATGAGCCCCATGAACGACGACACGTTCAGCGGCGTGTTCGTGATCCAGAGCAGCAGCATCGCGCCCACGAACGAGATGGGTGCCGCGGCGAGCACCACCAGCGG
>JBBQDE010000028.1:0-13426 GCA_038319425.1 Gemmatimonadales bacterium | reverse complement strand
GTTTGTGGCGGGGGTTCTCGGGGGGCTCGTGCCCCAAACCCCCGGCGGCCGCGGGCCGGGCGACCGGGGCGCTGCGGGCCGGGTGCGGGCCGCCCGGGGGGGGCGCCCCCCCCTTCTCCGTCCGGCGCCGATGCATCAGGTGACTTTGCGGCCGGTGAGCAGGCGGTACACGATCACGATGAGCGCGATCACAAGCAGCACGTGAATGATCCCACCGCCGACCGGGAACACGAAGGCGCCGAGCGCCCAGAGGATCAGCAGGATGATCGCAATGGTGAATAGCATGACGTAAATCCTCGGTTAATGGAGTGGTGCCGCGAGATCGGCGGGGTGCATGGCAACGATCATACCGAGCCGGGCGGTTTGGGCGGGACGGCCGGCGTGGCCGAGCCATTTGCCAACTCGGTGCGACGCGCGGACGCCGATCCCGCCAGCGCGTGGGTCTGGCGCGCGAGCAGGATGCGCGCCGCGCGCACGTCATGGCCCACGTCGATGAGTAGGATCGCGAGGTCACCGACGCCCCACAGCAGGCCGGCGAGCACAATGAGCCGGCTCGCTTCGCCGAGCAGGGTGGGAATGGCGGCCGATCCCTGCGCGACGACGCCGGTGACGACTTCCGCCACGAGCAGCAGGCCAAGAATCACGCCCATCAGCTTGAACAGCTTGGACAGGTAGCGCAGCCCGACATAGGGCTCGAGATCGCTGTTGCGGATGTCGGGAATCTCGACCTGCGTGCCGTCCGCCTTCAGCGCGTCGCCGAGGCGGTCGATGGGGCCCTTCACGGGTGCAACGGATTTGTCTCGTTCGCGGCGATGTTCGCTCATTATCCTCCTCCTGGTCCACCGACCCAGCGGGCGCGATAGCCTCGCGTGTCGATGTGTATGAAAGGACCGTGCCCAGCCGCGGCCGGATAGACCCCTGCACCCCCGACGAGCTCGGGATGCGCCTGCTCCACCCTGTCCACCGCCTGCTGCACGACCCGGCTGTCAGCGATCGTGATCCTGCCGTCGTGATTGAGATCGTCCATCACGCCGTCCTTGTTGCTGTCGATGAAGATGTCCGCGGCGTCGCCGTACATGTGGCGGCTCAGCCCGGCACGCCCAGTGGGATCTCCTCCCCCCTTGTTGTACTGCGGGGTTCGAAAGCCGCTCAGCACCTTCACACCGGAGACATCGACGCCCCGGCTCGCCAGGTCCGAGAGGACCAGCTCGAGCTTGTCCACGTTCCGCATCTCGAGCACGAGATACTTCGGCCACACGTTCGGCTGATCGTGGGTGAGAAAGTCCCGGAGCTTGAAGTGATCGGACACCCTCGTGTCCGCGTTCTGCTCCGTGACCTCGATGAAACCCGACGGCGGCAGATATCGTGTCGCCGGCGCCGCCTTTGGCGCCGCCACGCGCTTGCCCGTCTCGCCAGGCCAGTTGCCGAGAAAATACAACCCCACGCGGCCGTTCTGCTTCTCGGCCCTGGGGCGGATGCTGATGAGATTGAAGTCGCTCACCGGCTTGATCGCATTGCCGATCGCCAGCGCGACCCGCCAGATGCCGGCCTTCGGGGCGGCTGCCGCGCCGCTCGCGTCGGGCGCTTCGAGCTGAAGATGCGCCCCGGACGGCAGCGAATCGGCGGCGAGCGGTTCGCCGATGGGGCTGATCTGCGCGCGCAGCTTCCCGCTCGCTCCGCGCAGTTCGCCGGAGATCGCCATGAGGGTGGCGTCGGTGAGATACGCCGCGGACGGCCCATCGGTACTCGTGATCGACGCAGCCACGGCGCTCACCGAACCTTCACCCTCCAGCCGGCCCATGCCCGCCATGACGATCGTCCACGTCCATCCAACCGCGAGCAGGGCGACCAGGACGTAGCCACCAATTTCGAGCCATTGCTCGGTGCGCGGCGTGACGCCGGCGCGATGCCAGCGACTCGTCGGCCGTGCGGGAAGATGGAGCGCGCGCTCGGCTCCATGCCCCAGATCGTCGAACGGTCCGGTTGACCCGTGACGAGCCGCTGTCGAACTTCCGATGCTCGACTCGTCCTTCACCCGCTCCGCATGCAGACTCTTCTCGATCTCTTCCATCAGCTGACCGACGTCCAGCATCTCGTGCAGGTGGGCGGATACGTCGGGCTCACCGCGATCATCTTCGCTGAGACCGGCCTGCTGATCGGCTTCTTCCTGCCGGGCGATTCGCTGCTCGTCACCGCCGGGCTCCTGGCGGCGCGGCCGCAATTCGGACTCAACGTGTGGCTGCTCGGGGTGCTGCTGTTGGTCGCGGGCATCCTGGGCAACTCTCTCGGGTATGCGATCGGCCGGTACAGTGGCCCGCGCCTGTTTACGCGCGACGATTCGATGCTGTTCAAGAAAAAACACCTGTTCCGCGCCCAGGCGTTCTATCAGCGGCACGGCGGCAAGACGCTGGTCATTGCGCGTTTCATGCCTATCGTGCGCACATTCGTCCCGGTCGTCGCGGGCATGGCGCAGATGAATGTCCGCGTCTATACGGCCTACAACGTGCTGGGAGCGGTGCTCTGGATCTGGTCGATGCTGTTCGTCGGCTACTTCCTCGGACGCTTCATCCCCGGCGTGGACCAGCACATCGAGAAGGTGATTCTCGTCGTCATCTTCGTGTCGCTCCTGCCGGGCATCATCTCGTGGTGGCGCGAACGCAATCGTCCCGCCGCCGATTCGTCGATACGATCCACGACAGACGTCTGACCCAGAACGGAGAGACCAGAATGCCGCACACGCTGCCCCCCCTGCCCTATCCCACGAATGCGCTCGAGCCCCACATCGACGCGCAGACGATGGAGATCCATCACGGCAAGCACCACAATGCCTACGTCACCAATCTGAACGCGGCGCTCGAGAAGGCGCCCGAGCTGGCGAGCAAGCCGCTCGACGAGCTGCTGAAGAACCTGAGCGCGGTGCCGGAAGCCGTTCGCACCGCAGTCCGCAACAATGCGGGCGGGCACTGGAATCACAGCCAGTTCTGGCAGACGATGGGGGCGAAGACTGGCGGGGCACCGACTGGAAAGCTTGCCGATGCGATCAACAGCGCCTTCGGCGACTTCGAAAAGTTCAAGGAGCAGTTCAACGCCGCGGGTGTGGGCCGGTTCGGCTCGGGCTGGGTATGGTTGGTGAAGGAGGGAGGCAAGCTCGCGATCGTCAGCACGCCGAACCAGGACAACCCGATCATGGACGGCAAGTCTGCACCGATCCTGGGCAACGACGTGTGGGAGCACGCCTACTACCTCAAGTACCAGAACCGACGCCCCGATTATCTCAAGGCCTGGTGGAACACGGTGAACTGGACGGAAGTCGCGAAGCGACTGGGGTGACGGGATGAAAGGATGAAAGGATGAAGGGATGAAAGGGTGAAGGGATGAAGGGATGAAGGGAAGAACGAAGGGCACATCAGAACTAATCCGGTGTGCCATTCATCTTTCCTTTCACCTTTTCACCTTTTCACCTTTTCACCTTTTCACCCATTCCCCTCTCACGGCACCACCGTCGCCTTCGGCTCGATCCTGACCACCCACAGTCCGCTGTTGAAGTCGTTCACGTAGGCGAGGCCGTCCTTCGGATTCACGACGACGCCCCACGTCATCGCCGCGTTCGGAATCTTGCCGTCCTTGTCGGTGGGCATGAATTCGCCGATCTCGCGCCCCTGCGCCTTGAGGTCGCCGCGCAGCTCGCCGCTCATGTCGAACGCGCGGAAGCCCGCGTTGTACGCGCCCAGGTACAGCGTGTCGCCGAGCATCCAGACGTTGTGCACGCCACCGTACTCCGGCTCGTACCAGGCCACCGGCTTCGGATGTTCGATGTCCTTCACGTCGAGCACCTGCAGCCGGCCGTGCGCGCGCGACAGCCCGCCGGTGAACAGCGTCTGCGCCGCGTCGTTGCTGAACACCTCGTCGGCGATCACGACGTAGTCGCGGTAGCGCCACGCCGTGTGGGTGCCACGGATGAAGCCCTTGCCACCCTCTTTCTCCACGTCGCGATACAGTTTGTCGAGGTCATACTTGTACTGTGTCACGAGCTTGGGGCTCGCCGGCGTGCCGCCCTTGATGCCGTTGCCGACATCGAGCACGATGAGGCCGTCGTTCCACCACGAGCCGTAGAGCAGTCCGTTCTGGACGTCGATGTCGTGCAGCATCCGTCCCGCCTCACCGCGCGGCGGCGCCCAGGCGGACACCTGCTTGGGGTGCGCGGGATCGTTGATGTCGATCACGTGCATCGCGCCGGTGCCGTCGTTCGTGAGATAGACGTGCGTGCCGTACTTCGCCTGGGTGTGGATGAATGCCGAGTGCACGCCCGACGTCACGCCGTCGGTGAACTCGCTCAGGGCCTTTGGATGCAGCGGATCGCGCACGTCCGCGATGACGATGCCGTTCTTGCGGTCGGCAGCGCCCTCGCGGGTGATGACCATGTAGTTGCCGTCGGCGGTGGTCATCATGTCGTTGATCGACCGGGCATTGACGACGATCGAATCGACGATCGTCGGGCTGTTCGGATTGGCGATGTCGATCGCGTACACGCGGTCGCCGCCCATGATCGTGCCGAGATACGCGACCTTGCCGTTCGGATGCAGCCAGACTTCCGAGGTTGCAAAGGCGTTGCGCAACACCTTCCCGACCACCTTCACCGGACGCCGCACGTCGCGATCGACGACCGTGACGGTGGCGTCGGCGGTATGGCCGCCGAAGTCGGCAGTCACTTGATAGGTGCCCGGCTCGTAGGCGACGAACGACCCGGCGTCGTCGACCATGCCTTTCCCGGGCGTGAAGAGCCAACGAGGCGTCAGGCCCGACAGCTCCCGTCCTCCGGCGTCGCGCACCGCCGCCGTGAAGTGCACGACATCGCCCGTTCGGACCGAGGCAGTGGCTGGCGTGAGTCGCACGCTCGCGACGCGGGCGGCAAGCACCTCGACCGGCACGCGCGTCGTCACGCCGCCCACGCTCGCCGAGATCACCGCGTTGCCGGCCGACAGGGCCTCGAGCGCGCCGTCCGTCGCCACGCGCACGGTGGCCGGCGCGGAGCTGGACCACTGCACGCGATCCGCGCGGCGATCCCCAGCACTCGAGAGCACTTCGGCGCCGAGGCTCGCACGTTGTCCCACGAGCAGGCGTGATGGCTGCGGCGCAACATCAATTCGTGAGACCGGGCCGGGCACGATCGCGACGTCGAAGCGCTGCACGACCGCGGGCGTGCCCGGGACGAGCGCGATGGCCGTCACGGGAATCGTGCCCACGGCCCCACCCTTCACCAGCCCCGTCGAATCCACCCCGCCCTCGAAGTAGCCGCCGGCGGAACGGAAGGTGACGTGTGCACCCGTCACCGGGGCGCCGGCCGCATCGAGCAACTGCCCGCGCAGCTGCAGCGAGTCGCCGGCGATGACGGTGCGGACGGTGGGACTGACGACCAGACGGCTGGCGGGCGCCGTCTGGGCGATGGCCGCGGGGGGCGCGAAGCCCGCCAGGGCGCAAATGGCGAAGTGACGAACGAGGCGCATAGACTCAGAGCTCCTAAAGGTGAACAGCGGTTCGAAAGTCCGCCGGCGCACCGGCGCTGTCAACTGCACGACGAAGGGACTAAGGCGCACGCGTCGTTGGATGAGGTGACCGCCTCGTCTGGCGAGCCGACTGCCACGTCTGGCGAGCCGACCAGCACGTCTGCCGAGCCGACTGGCACGTCTGGCAGGACTGCGGCCACGTCTGGCGGGAGGACCGTCGCCTCCGGCGAGACGGCGAGCCCCGCCGACTGGTGCATCGACTCAATTTCCGGAGGACCCTCTGTCGTTGTCGCCGGCGACGTCGGCGGAGGTTATTGCGCCGCCTCGCCCTCGAGGTACGTGTAGCCCTCCAGTCCCGCCACGTAGTCGGCGATGAACGCGTTGGCATCGGTGCGGCTCAGGTGCGTCACCGCCTGGACCTTGCGCCGGAACGTCTGCAGCAGGTCGGAGGCGCGGAACTGCACGTAGTTCAGCACCTCGGTCACCGTGTCGCCGTGCACGAGATCCGTGATCTCGTAGCCGTTGTCCGCGAGCCGGATGTGCACGGCGTTCGTGTCACCGAACAGGTTGTGCAGGTCGCCAAGGATCTCCTGGTACGCGCCGGTGAGGAACACGCCGAGCATGTACGGCTCGCCGTCCTGCCACTCGTGCAGCTCGAGCGACGGATTGCCCTCCTTGTCGCCGACGAAGCGGTCGATCTTCCCGTCGGAGTCGCAGGTGATGTCCTGCAGCGTGCCGCGCCGCATCGGCTCCTCGGTCAGCCGATGGATCGGCATGATCGGGAAGAGCTGGTCGATCGCCCAGCTGTCGGGCAGCGACTGGAAGAGAGAGAAGTTGCAGAAGTAGCGGTCCACCATCGTGGCGTCGAGGTCGGCGAGGATGTCCTCGTACTCATCTCGGTCCTGGTTCACGATCCGGAAGATCGCGTTCATCGTGGCGTGGTACGTCTGCTCGGCCATCGCGCGGCCGCGCAGGGTGAGTACGCCGCTGGCGAACAGCTGCTGGGCGCGCTCCTTGTCGAACGTGACGTCGTGGAAGATCTCCTTGACGCGTCGCTTCTTGATCTTGCCGGCCGAGACGGTCGCGTGGTCTTCCACCATCTCGTGCAGCACGGCGTGGTCGTCGTCGGTGAGCACCGGGACCGGGACCTCCACCACGGACTCGACGTCGATCACCTTGAGCAGCAGGAGCGCGTGGTGGGCCGTGAGTGCGCGCCCGGACTCGCTGATGACGTGCGGCATCGGCAGGTCGAGCTCGCGACACGATTCCGCGAGCGTGTAGATGACATCGTTGGCGTATTCCTGGAGCGAATAGTTCACGCTCGCGTTCGACGTCGAGTTCGAGCCGTCGTAGTCCACGCCCAGCCCGCCACCGACATCCACGTGGGTGATGTCCACGCCGAGCGCGCGCAGCTCGGCGTAGAAGCGCGCGACCTCCTGGAGTCCCGCCTTGATGTAGCGGATGTCCGTGATCTGGCTGCCGAGGTGGAAGTGGATCAGCTTCACGATGTCGAGCCGGCCGGCTGCGCGCAGCTTGTCAACCGCCTGCATGAGCTGCGCGGCATTGAGCCCGAACTTGGATTTCTCGCCGCCGCTCTCCTTCCACCGGCCGTACCCGGTGGACGCCAGCTTGATGCGGATGCCGGCCTTCGGCGCCACGCCCAGCTCCTCGGCGGCGCTGAGCAGCACGTCGATCTCACTGAGCTGCTCGATGACGATGAAGACTTCATGGCCGAGCTTCTGCCCCATGAGGGCAAGGCGCATGAACTCGTCGTCCTTGTAGCCGTTGCAGACGATGAGGTGCTCGGTGCTCTCGGACAGGCCAAGCACCGCCTGGAGCTCCGGCTTCGATCCGCACTCGAGGCCAACGCCGTGCTTGTTCCCGAACTGGACGATCTCCTCGACGACGTGGCGCTGCTGGTTGACCTTGATGGGATACACGGTCGTGTAGCCGCCCGTGTACTCGTACTCCACGATGGCGTTGGCGAAGCGCTCGCTCAGCGCCTCGATGCGCGACCGCAGGATGTCGGAGAAGCGCAGCAGCACGGGCAGGGCGACTCCCTGCTCCTCGAGGTCGTTCGCCAGGTCGTGCAGGCTGAGCTGGCGTTCGGGGTGGTCGCGGTCCGGACGCACGACGACGTGGCCGCGCTCGTCGATGTCGAAGAACCCCGCGCCCCAGCCCTCGATATTGTAGAGGGCACGCGCCTTCTCGATGCTCCACCCGTCGATCGTCACGGGGGCAGTGGTCGGTTCTACCGTCTGAGTCGCCATGGAGGGAAGATAATGGCTGCGGGGTGAGGGAGTCGAATCCTGGGAGAGTGTAGGTCGAGGCTGCCGCGGCACGCGGGGCGCGTGCGGCGCGTGGTAGGTGCGTGCGGCGTGCGGCGCCGGATGTGGAGAGGGTGGTTTGGTCTGACGCGCGTTACATCAGGTGTTGATCACGCAATTCAGAACCAACACCCGCTTCCGAATTCCCGCCGCACGACGAGCCGCACGCTCGGCTAGGGGTACAGCGTCTCCGTCCTCCACCCGTCCGGCTCCCGATGATACACGTGCCGCTCATGCAGCCGGCTCGGCATGTTGTGCCAGAACTCGATGCGGTGGGGGACCAGCCGGAAGCCGGACCAGTGCGGCGGGCGCGGCACCGGCCGGTCGGCAAAGCGCGTCTCCACCTCCGTCACACGCGCCTCCAGATCACCGGCGTTCGCGAGCGGGCGGCTCTGGATGGACGCCCACGCGCCGATCTGGCTACCGCGCGCGCGGCTGGCGAAATACGCATCGGCCTCCTCGCCCGTGACTGGCCGCGCACTCCCTTCGACGCGCACCTGCCGCTCGAGCGGCTGCCAGTGAAAGCACATCGCTGCCTTCGGCTGCGCGAGGAGCTCGCTCCCCTTGCGGCTCTCGTAGTTCGTGTAGAACACGAAGCCGCGCTCGTCGACCGCCTTCAGGAGCAGGATGCGGACGGACGGCTGTCCATCGGCGCTCACGGTGCCGAGGGCGAACGCCGTGGGCTCCGGGAGCACGGCCGAGTCGATCGCCTTCGCCGCGTCGAGCAGGTCGCGAAAGCGAAGGAACGGCTCGGCGATCGGTGAGCGGCCGCTCACTCGATCACCGACGGTCCGATGCCACGGTACCCGGGCGCCGGGCAGCCGATGGCGCCGATGATCGAGCCGGTCGAATGCATGGGTGCAATCTACGATGCGCCAGCCGCACGCGCGCCCCGTCCGGCCAAGGTGGAATGACACCGTTGGCGACAGTGGCGCGTAGAGCGAGCGTGGGCGACCGCGGACGCATGGTCGGATGAAACCGTGGAGCTCGGCGACGTTGATCGAGTCTGCCCGCGTGGGGGCCGATTCCCTACGAGCCAACCGGGAAAGTGAGAAAGTGAAAGGATGAGAAGGTGCGAGCCGTCACCCCTCACCTTCTCGCCCTTCACCTTCTCACTTTCTCACTTTCTCACTTTCTCACTTTCTCACTTTCTCACTCTTCTTCATCCGTTGTCGTTCCCGAAGACGCCGCCGAGCACGCTGCCGAGCACGGCGCCGCCAAGCACGCTGCCTTCCTGCATCTGCCGGCCGCCCGCGCGGGGCGAGGCGGCGATGATCCGGTCGGCGAGCCGGGAAAACGGCATCGTCTGCAGCATGATCCGTCCCGGACCGGTGAGCGTCGCGAAGAAGAGACCCTCTCCACCGAAAAGTGCCGTCTTGATGCCGGGCACCATCTGGATGTCGTAGTCAACACGCTGCTCCATGGCGACGATGCATCCCGTATCGACGCGCAGCACCTCATCCGGCGCGAGCGTCTTCTCCCAGAGCGCGCCGGACGCATGCAGCACGGCGACTCCGTCGCCGGTGATACGCTGGAGGATGAACCCCTCCCCGCCGAAGAAGCCGGCGCCGATCCGCTTCGTGAACGCCACGTCCACGTTCGTGCCGCGCGGGGCACAGAGGAACGCGTCCTTCTGCGCGATGATGGTGCCGCCCCATTCGCGCAGGTCCACCGGCTTGATCTTGCCGGGGAAATGCGACGAGAACGCGACGCTGCGCCGCGCGTTGGTGCCGTTGGCGAACGTCGTGATGAAGAACGTGTCGCCGGACAGCACGCGTTTGGCCCCGGAGAACAGCTTGCCCAGCACACCGCCCCCCTGCTGGTTGGGATCGAGCGTCGTGTTCATCACGATGCCCTGCTCCATGAACATCATGGCGCCCGCTTCGGCGATGACCGTCTCGCCGGGATCGAGAGTGACGATCACGGCCTGAAGGTCTTCGCCGATCAGCTCGTAGTCGAGCACGTCGGGGTCTGACTCATCGTGTTGCGCTCCTCGGATGGTGAATGGGTTGCGGCATCCATACGGCCGGCGGGTGCCGAGCGTTTCGAGATGTGTCCACCCAGCCGTACCGGGTACCGCGTACCATCGACCGGCACCTTCCACCCTGAATCGGGCGCGATCGAGTCCGGGAGGCGCGCCGAATCGGCGGTAGAAGGTAGGCGGTAGACGGTAGGAAGTACTCGGTACGGCCGGGGAATCATCGCGAACGCTCTGGGAGCCGTGTGCCAGGACGCCCCCAACTGCCGTCACTGGACACCCCCCATTTGCCTCGGTGCCCCGCCCGCGCTATCGTCTCTCCCCTCCACTGCGTGCCGAACGGTACCGCCCCTGCCTGCGCGATCATGATGCTCACCCACCCATCCATCGCGTCCGTGGCGATCATTGCCGGCGCCGACATGGCCGCCCTCCTGGGCGACGCCGTCGGCGATGCCGTCACCTCCGTGGTATTCCATTCGCCGACCGGCGGCGGACGGCTCGACACCGAGCGCTGGGAGCGCCCCGACGTGCTCGTCGCCGACCGCGCCGTGCTGCGCGATCTCGCCCGGGACATCTGGCATCTCCGCCGACGGTGGCCGACGATCATCGTGGCCGCGGTGAACGCCCGGGACGACGCCGACGCGGAGCGCTTCCTGGACGCCGGAGCGGACGACGCCATCATCGCGGGATCGCGCCTGCTGCGCGCGCGACTGCTGGCAATGACGCGGCGCGCTCGCACGGTGAACGCCGGCTCGCGCATCGCCATCGGCGATGTCGTCTTCGACCGCGAAGCCCGCCGCGTCTGGTGCAACGGCACCGAAGTGGCGATGACGCCTCGCGAATACGCGGTGATCGACTGCCTGTTCTGGAACTCGCCCCGGCCGGTCGGCGTGAGCACGCTCGCGGAGTTCGTGTGGGGCGACACGTCCGTCGCCGACCGGCGGAACGTGATCGACGTGTACATC
This sequence comes from Gemmatimonadales bacterium, assembly GCA_038319425.1. GTDB lineage: Bacteria > Gemmatimonadota > Gemmatimonadetes > Gemmatimonadales > Gemmatimonadaceae > AG11. Next base: position 2,652 of record JBBQDE010000028.1, on the reverse strand, counting down.
GGCTACGTGCGGCGAAAGCTCAGCACCAGTCGCTCCGTCGTGCTGCGCACCGTTCGCGGGGTCGGCTACAGCTTCGCGCCGAGAGACTAGCGCTCTGGCCGGAGTCGCACGGATCGCCCGGTGAGCCATTCAACGCCGTGATCGCTCATGCGTACTTGCTGGAAGTGCCTCAGCGCTCACTGCGGTGTTGGAGCACAACCCCGGACCAGCATCGGGAACAACACCGCAGTGAGCATCGAGGACGAGCCAAGCAACAACGCAAAGAGACGCCTATATTGTTCACTGCCCTCCCTTGCAAAGACTCCAATTGCGCACTCGTTTCGCCCTCCTCGCCGCTATCGCATTCGCCCCCGCCGCGCCGGCGCAGGCGCCGGCGCCTCGTCCCGACTCCACCCCCATCCTGCTGCTGCCGTCGCGGGTGTTCGACGGCACGGAGTTGCACGAGGGCTGGGCGGTGCTCGTGCGCGGCGAGCGCATCGCGGCCGCGGGGCCGGCGGCGACCATCAGCGCGCCGGCTGGATCGCGGCGAGTCGAGCTCGCCGGCACGACGCTCATGCCCGGCATGATCGAGGGGCACTCGCACCTGCTGCTGCATCCGTACAACGAGACGTCGTGGGACGATCAGGTGCTTCGCGAGCCGCTCGCGCTTCGCGTTGCCCGTGCCACCAACCACGCGCGTGAAACGCTGCGCGCGGGGTTCACGACGGTGCGCGACCTCGGCACGGAAGGGGCGGGCTACGCTGACGTGGGACTCAAGCGCGCCATCGCCCAGGGGATCATCCCCGGTCCGCGCATGCTCGTGGTGACGCGCGCCATCGTGGCCACCGGCAGCTACGGGCCGCACTACACCGGCGACGTCGAGCTGCCCCAGGGCGCCGAAGAGGCGGATGCCGCCAGCCTTGCGCGCGTGGTCCGCGACCAGATCGGGCATGGCGCCGACTGGATCAAGGTGTACGCGGACTACCGCTGGGGGCCGAACGGTGAGACGAGACCGACCTTCACGCTGGAGGAGCTGAAGCAGATCGTGGACATCGCGCGGAGCTCCGGTCGGCCGGTCGTCGCCCATTCCTCCACCGCGGAAGGGATGCGCCGCGCCACTCTCGCCGGCGTCGAGACGATCGAGCATGGCGACGGCGGCACGCCCGAGGTGTGTCGATTGATGAAGGAGCGCGACGTGGCGCTCTGCCCCACGATCGCCGCCGGCGACGCGCTGCTGCGCTATCGCGGCTGGAAGCCCGGCGACGCGGAGCCGGCGCGCATCACGGAGAAGCGGGCCAGCATGCGGGCCGCGCTCGCCGCCGGCGTGACCATCTGCAACGGCAGCGACGTCGGCGTGTTCACCCACGGTGAGAATGGACGCGAGCTCGAGCTGCTCGTGGAGTACGGCCTCACGCCCGTGCAGGCGCTGCGCGCGGCGACGAGCACCAACGCTCGGCTGTTCCACCTGGACGACCAGCTCGGCAGCGTGCGCGCGGGTCTGCTCGCCGATCTCGTGGCGGTGCGCGGCGATCCCACGCGCGACATACACGCGGTGCGCGACGTCCGCTTCGTCATGAAGGGGGGCGCGGTGGCGCGATCCGACCCGTGAGCCGGAGCCGGGCGATGGCGTAGGTCACGGGACCCAGGGCAATCGCGAGCCCGGCGCCCCACAGGGCGGGCAATCCGTATTCGCCATCCGCGAAGCTGAGCCACACGACGAGCAGCAGCACGAAGAGCGGGAGCACCGCCAGGCACGACACACCGGCGGTGCCCAGCGGGATGCGGAACGCGCCGCGCAGCAGTGGCTCATGGATGCGGAGCCGGATGAGCGCCCCGAACTCCAGCATCAGCGCGAGCGAGTACAACAGCACGTCGGCCACCACGAGCCCGCTGAACGGCACCAGCATGAAGAGCGAGTAGCAGATGGCAGCGAACAGCACCGCGTTTCGCGGCGTGCCGCGCGCGTCGGTGCGGCCGAGAGCCGCGGGCAGCAGCCCGTCCATCGCCATGACGAAGGGAATGCGCGAGTAGGCGAGGAGCAGCACGTTGAAGAGCGCCACGGCGCTGACCATGCCGCCCACGGCGATCCACGCGCCGAGCGCGGGACCAAGACGACCCGCCGACTGTGCGGCGATGGCAGGCCAGCCACCGTCGGTCCACGTAGTCCAATCCGTGGCGGCGAGGGCCGCGAGCAACGGCACCAGATAGCCGGCGATCACCAGCGGCAGCGCGACGGCGAGGGCGCGCGGATAGCTGCGCGAGGCGTCGCGCACCTCCCCCTGCACCGTGGACGCATTGTCCCAGCCGATGTAGTTCCACAGCGCGATGGAGAGCCCCACCGCCAGCCCGCTCGTACCCGCCCGTCCCGGCGCGGCGAACGGCTGCCACGGCGCGTGTGTGGCGTGTGCGAGCGCCGCGACGGAGAGCGCGGCGAAGCCCGCGATGATGAACGTGCCTGAGACGACGGAACTTCGGCCGACGCGCGCCGCTCCTTGGAGGTTCAACGCCGTCGCGCCCCAGATGACGACGAGCCCGACGGCCCAGATCCCACCGGCTGGCAGTCCAGGCCAGAAGTACGCCAGATACGTGACGAAGAGCTTCGGGTAGATCGCCATGTCCACGAGCGAATACATCCACGTGAGCCAGCCATTCTGGAACGCCCAGAACGGCCCG
>JBBQDE010000027.1:0-13498 GCA_038319425.1 Gemmatimonadales bacterium | reverse complement strand
TCGTAGGTGAACGCCTGTGCTTCGGCGGCGATCTGTTGATCGCGCACCAGTGTGCGATACAGCCGGCTCCCCTTCTTCAAGCCGATGATCGCGCCGGCGACGCTTGCGGCGTAGTACTCCTCACTCCCGAACACCGGCGAGCGGATGGCGAGGAACAGGCGCGGGAGCATCACGTCGTCCGCGACGACTTCGCGCATCGCCCCGCCGAATGTGGGCGGCACCGACATGTCGGGAAGCGGAGGCTTGCCTGCGCCGCGGGGGATCGACGCGAAGTGCCGCTCCACCATGGCGCGGGCGTCGGTGCGCTCGAAGTCTCCGGCGATCGAGAGCACCGCGTTGTCCGGCGTGTAGTAGGTCGCGAAGAAGCGTGCGATGTCGTCCAGGCTCGCCGCGTCCAGATCGGCTATCGACCCGATGAGCGAATGATGGAATGGGTGATCGATCGGGAAGGCGAGCGCCGGGAGGCGTTCCCACCAGGTGCCGTATGGCTGATTGTCCATCGACCAGCGTCGCTCGTTCTGCACGACGTCACGCTGGGTGTCGAGCTTCTGCTGCGTCATCGCCGGCAGCAGCCAGCCCATCCGGTCCGCCTCCAGCCAGAGTGCGAGCTCGAGCTGGTTCGACGGCACGGTCTCGAAATAGTTGGTGCGGTCGAGCCACGTTGATCCGTTCAGCGTACCGCCGGCCCGCTGTACCAGCTCGAAGTGCTCGTTGGCACCCACACTCGCCGAGCCCTGGAAGAGCATGTGCTCGAACAGGTGCGCAAAGCCGGTGCGGCCGGGTCGTTCGTTGGCCGAGCCGACGTGGTACCAGAGATTCACCGCCACGATCGGGGCCGTGTGGTCCTCGGAGAGGGTGACACGCAGCCCGTTCGGCAGGGTAAAGGTTTCGATCGGAATGTCCATCGACGAAATCTGCATCGGGAGGGCGTGGCGTGGAACCGGCGGCGGCGGCGTTCTCTTCACGCTGCGCACCGACGCCTCCACACCGAGGAGGGGAGTGCCCGTAAACGGGCGCTTCCCTCGCGTTGGCGTCGGGCGCTGCCGCTATGGCGTGGGCGGGGCACCGAGCACGTCGCGCACGTCGCGCACGATGATCTCGCCTGGGTGCAGTGCGCGAAGGCCCGGCTCGATCGTCTTTCGATCACCCACGATCACCATCGTGAGCTTGTTGGGATCGACGTACTGCTGCGCCACGCGTCGTACGTCCGCCTGTGTCACCGCGCCGATACTCTCGACCGCGGAGTTGTAGAAGTCCAGCGGAATTCCGTAGGTGATGAGCGGCAGCAACTGACCCGCGATGCTGCCGGTCGTCTCGAAATCCTCCGGCAGGCCGAGTTGGAGGTAGCGCTTCGCCTTCGCCAGTTCGTCGCTTGGCACCGTGTCGCGAATGGCGCGCAGTTCCTTCATGAACTCGACCAGGGCGGAGTCCGACTTCGCCGACACGATCTCGGCGCTCGCCGTGAACGGGCCCGCCTGGCGCCGCATGGAAAACCCGGAGCCTGCGCCGTACGTGTAGCCCTTCGTCTCGCGAAGGTTCTGGTTGAGACGGCTGGTGAACGATCCCCCCAGGATCGTGTTCAGGACCTGCAGGGCGAAGTAGTCCTTCGTCGAGCGCGGAGCGCCGATGCCGCCGAGACGGAACGACGACTGTGCGGCGCCCGGCTTGTCGATGAGGATGAGCGTCGCACCCTTCGGTGTCTGCGCCGTCGTGTTCGTCGGGGCGGGCACGTCCCCGCGCGCCCAGCCGCCGAAGAGCGCCTGCGCGCGCCGCTCCACGTCGTCCGGCTTCACGTCGCCGACCACGAGGAGCGTCGCGTTGTTCGGGCGATAGTAGATGTCGTAGAAGTGCTGGATGTCGGCACGCGAGATCGACGCCATCGAGGCTTCGGTGCCGGCCAGCGGTCGCCCGTACGGATGCTGCTCGCCGTACAGCGCCGTGGCGTAGGCGCGATCGGCGATGGCCGGCCCGCGATCCCGGAACTGCTGCAACGAGGTGAGGCGCACCTTGCGCACGCGCTCGAGATCGGGCGCGGGGAAAGCCGGGTGCAGCGCAACGTCGGCGAACAGCGCCATGGCACTGTCGAGCTGCGCGGTCGTCGTGTGGAGCGAGACGGTGGATTGCTCCCACCCACTGCCGGCCCCGACGCGCACGCCCAGGAACGCGGCCTGATCGGCGATCTGCAGCGCCGAGCGGGTGGCGGTGCCTTCCGTGAGGAGGGCGGACGTGAGCGCCGCCGCGCCCGTACGGCCGGCCGGATCGGCCTCGCCCCCATTGCGGATCTGGAGCAGGACGTCGGCGAGCGGCAGCTCGTGCTGCTCGACGACGACGATCTTCAACCCGTTCGGAAGCTGCCGCGTCGTGATCGATGGCACGCGCAGCGTCGGCGGCGCACCGAGGATCGGTGGCTTCGTGAGATCGATGGGAGCCGCCACGACGGGCGACGGCGGCAGAGGCGCCGATGTCGTCAGGACCGGAGCGCCTGAACAGGCCGTGAGCGCCGCGAAGCCGGCGAGCGCGAGGGGCGCGAACGGCGCGATACGGGTGCGGGGCATCACTTGGTCCCTCCCGTCACCATCATGTCCTTCTTTCCCTGGGGAACCACGGTGAGCACCACCTTTGGCTTGGTGAGATACTGGGCAGCGACCCGCTGCACGTCGGCGGCGGTCACGCGATCGTAGCGCGCTGCATCCTGCTGGATCCAGTCGGGCGTTCCGGCGAAGTAGTTGTATTCGGCCAGCCGGTCCGACTTCCCGAGCACGGAGGCGATCTGGTCGAGGAACGCGGATCGTCGCGTGTTCAGCGCGCGCGCCAGCTCACGCGGCGTCACCCCGTCCTTGACGACCTTGTCGATCTCCTCTCGCACCAGTTCCGCCATACGCGCCGGCGTCTGTCCCGGCTTCGGCGTCACGAAGATCGTGAAGTAGCCGTCGAGCTTCGTGCTGTTGTTGAACGCCGTGACGTCCTGTGCGACCTGCATGTCGAAGACGAGCCGCTTGTAAAGCCGGGAGTTCTTGTCGCCGGCGAGCACACTCGCCAGGATGTCCAGAGGCGCATCGTTCTCGTGATAGATGCGCTCGCTCTTCCAGGTTTCATACACGCGCGGCAGGGTCACGCGGTCCTCGAGCACCATGAAGGTGTCGCGAGGCACCGTCACCACCGGGACGACGGGGCGGGCCGGCATCTGCGGGCCGCGCGGAATGGCCGCGAAGTAGCGATTCACCCACGTGAGCGCCGAGTCGCGATTGAAGTCGCCGGCAATCACCATCGTCGCGTTGTTCGGCGCGTAATACGTCCGGAAGAACTGCTTCACGTCTTCCAGCGATGCAGCGCTCAGGTCGGTCATCGACCCGATCGTCGTCCAGTGATACGGATGGTTCGCCGGGTACAGCGCGGCCATGACTGTCTCGTTCCAGAGACCATACGGTGAGTTCTCGTAGCGCTGGCGTCGTTCGTTCTTCACCACGTCGCGTTGCAGGTCGAGCTTGGCCTGATCCATCACCGGAAGGAGATGTCCCATCCGGTCCGCATCGAGCCAGAGCGCCAGCGGCAGCGCGTTGGACGGCATCGACTCGTAGTAGTTCGTTCGATCGCCCGTCGTCGAGCCGTTGTTGTTGGCGCCGGCCGCCTCCAGCCACTTGTCGAACTGGCCCACGGGGACGTTCTGCGAGCCCATGAACATGACGTGCTCGAACAGGTGGGCGAATCCGGTGCGGCCGGTCTTCTCGTCACCCGACCCCACCTTGTACCAGGTGTTGACGACGACGATCGGCGTGGAATGATCCTGGTGCAGGATCACCTCGAGGCCGTTGGGCAGCGTGACTTTCTCGTACTGGAGCTTGGGCACGCTCTGCGCGGCAGCCGGGGCGGCGAACCGCGCCAGTGCCGCGATCAATGAGCAGGCCATTGCTAGCTGTCGTGTGTTCACCGGCGGTTTCTCTCCAGGATGAAGGCCAGGGGGGCTTTGACGGATTCGCTCAAGGCGTACTTCCACCGCTCGGTCGGGCTGGCCGCGATCGGGCTGGTCGGGGTTGGTGAAGCGTAGGGGATGAGACCGTGTCGTCGTGCGAGGATCGTCAACCGCAGCATGTGAAAGGGATCGCTCACCAGCAGCACGTCACGCCGTGAACGGTTGCCGAGCAGTGCCGCGACCCCTTCCATGGATTCGCTCGTGGTTCGCCCTTCGTTCTCCATGAGGATCGCCGATGCCGGGACGCCACGCTTGATCGCATACCGCTGGCTGACGGCGGCCTCACTCGTCGTATCGCCGGTGCCCGTCCCGCCGGTCACGATCATGATCGGCGCGAGCTTCCGGCGAAAAAGCTCGATGGCGTGGTCGAGTCGTGCGCGAAGCACCGGAGACGGGCGGCCCACGTACTGTGCGGCGCCGAGCACGACGATGGCCGAGACGGGACGCGCCTGATCGTTCCGTTCCCACGCGAGCACCGCGCCCAGCGACGTCGCCCAGACGAGCACGAGAAACCCGAGCGCGATGAGCAGCAGACGCACGAGAGGCGGGCGAGATGAGGGCATCCCCGGGAAGGTAGCCCGCGTTCGGCTGAGCGCGACAGTCGCCGCACCTCACTCCGCGAGGCTGAGGAGCGCCAGCCAGAAGAGGTCGAAGCTGACGCGCGCCTCACGCGGGGACGATGCAGCGCCGATCGCGAGGCCATCCATGAACGCCACGCTCGCACCGGCAAGGAGCGGCGCCGGCATGCGCGGCGTCAATCCGAGTCCGGCGAAGAGCTGTTCGACGGTCTGCGTGGCCGCGCGATCGCGCGCATTTGCCGCCATGTCGGCGGCGGCACGAATCGGGGGTTCGGGCTGCATGGCGAGCTCGAGCAACGCGCGCAGCTCGCCGGACGACAACTCCTCGTCGAGCCATGTCCACAGCGCATCCACGGCGCCGCTGCCCCGAACGCCATCCATCGCTGCCCGCTCCCGGGCCACGATGCGTCGCTCGAGCTGCGTCACCACTTCGGCCAGCAGCGTCGCGCGATCCTTGTAGTGATAGTGCAGCAGCGCCTTGCTCACGCCGCCGTCGGTCGCGATCGCCGCCATGCTGGTCGCGGCCACTCCCTCGCGCACGAGGCAGCGCACGGCGGCGTCAACGATGCGCCCACGCGCCGCGGCGCCGGCGGGCAGGGTGGAGTGCGACGCGGGAGTGGTCACAGGCTGATCGTCGAGCGCGGCATCGGCGTGCTCACCGACGGATACCCGGCGCCGCGCAACTGCTCGGCAAACGCATCCTGCGCCTCCGGTTCGCCGTGTACCAAATGCACCGCCGGCGCCGCGCCTCCCGGGTTGCCCGCCCGCACCGTGTCCAGCCAGCGCTGGAGCTCCGTGCGATCACCGTGCGCACTGTATCCGTTCAGGATCTCGACCCTCGCGCGCAGCGGGATCTCCTCGCCGAACACGCGGATCATCGGGACGCGTTCCACGATGCGTCGGCCGAGCGTGTGCTCCGCCTGGAAGCCGACGATGAGAATCGTCGTACGCGGATCGGCGGCGTTGTGCGCGAGGTGATGGAGGATGCGGCCCGCCTCTGCCATGCCGGAGGCGGCGATGATCACCATCGGTCCATGCTGCGCATTCAGCGCCTTGGATTCACTGGCGTCCCGTGTGTAGTGCACCTGGGTAAAGGCGAACAGCTCCTTCACTTTCTGGACGAGATCCTCCGTCTGGTCGAAGATCTCCGGATGCATGGTGAACACGGTCGTCGTGTCGATCGCGAGCGGGCTGTCCACGTAGATCGGAATCTCGGGGATGGCACCGGCTCGGGCGAGCAGATGAAGGTCGTACACCAGCTCCTGGGTGCGGCCGACCGAGAAGGCCGGAACCAGGATCTTGCCGCCGCGAGCGGCGGTCTCGGTGATCACGCGCGCGAGTTGCTCGCGCGCCCCCGCCACCGATGTGTGGTCGCGATTTCCATAGGTGGATTCCAGCAGGACGATGTCGGCGCCGGCGGGTGGGTGTGGATCCCGGATGATCGGCAGCCCGTTTCGGCCGACGTCGCCGGAGAAGACGACCCGCCGGGCCGTGCTCCCCTCGGTGCATTCGAGCACCACCGATGCCGAGCCGAGGATGTGCCCCGCGTCGGTGAAGCTCGCACGCACGCCGGGGACCACGTCGAACCAGTGGTCGTATGGCTGGCCGACCATCCGCTCCACCGCGGTGGTCGCGTCGCGCATGCCGTACAGCGGTTCGATGACCTCCTGCTTCCGCCGCGCCAGGAACTCGGCGTCCTTCTCCTGGATGTGCGCCGAGTCGGCGAGCATCACCGCGCAGAGGTCCCGGGTGGCCGCGGTGCAGTGAATGGGGCCGCGATACCCGTAACGGGTGAGGAACGGAAGGCGGCCCGCATGGTCGATGTGCGCGTGCGACAGGACGATGGCATCGATCTCGTCGATCGGGCACGGCAACCGCGCGTTCTTCTCGCGCGTTTCGCTCCGGCGCCCCTGGAACATGCCGCAGTCGAGCAGCACGGTCTGCCCGCCGATGCGGAGGATGTGGCAGGACCCCGTAACCTCGCGGGCCGCGCCGGCGAACTCGATCTCCATGTCGTCCTCGACTGGCGCGCCAGGCTGCGGGCGCGTCTCCGGTGATGCGGCGAACAGCGGCAGGCGAGCGGTGAGCTCCTAGCTCTCGCCGTCGCCTGGGCGCTCGAACACGAGCGTGAGCCGGTGCTCGTCCTGCGACATCATCGCCGGCCGCCAGCCTCCTCGGCTCCGTTCGTTGAGCAGGTCGGTGAGCGCGTCTTCGTCATCGCGCGCGTGGCGCGAGAGACGAAGCATCACCGCTTGGTATTCTTTCATGCGCGCGAAGTTAGTAGCTTCCGCCCCATGGACACCACCCCTGCGCTCCCCACGCTGCGCGTCGTCTCGCACCCGCTCGTCCAGCACAAGCTCTCGCTGCTGCGCGACCGCGCGACCCCGACGAAGATCTTCAAGGAGCTCGTCGACGAGATCGCCACGCTCATCGCGTACGAGGCGACGAGCGAGCTGCCGCTCGAGGCGGCGCCGGTGGAGACGCCGCTCGAGCGCACGACCGGCCGGCGGGTGAGCGGAAAGAAGCTCACGCTCGTGCCGATCCTGCGAGCCGGGCTCGGGATGGTGGAGGGCGTCGCCCGGCTGGTGCCCGCGGCGCGCGTGGGGCACATCGGACTCTATCGCGATCACGACACGCTCGAGCCGGTGGACTACTACTTCAAGGTGCCGGGCGATGCGTCGGAGCGTGATTTCTTCCTGCTCGACCCGATGCTCGCCACCGGCGGGAGCGCGGCTGCGGCCGTGGCCTCGCTGAAACGGGCCGGCGCGACACGGATCCGCTTTCTCTGTCTGGTCGCTGCACCCGAGGGCGTGCGGCGCCTCGCCGCGGCGCACCCCGATGTCGTGGTCTACTGCGCCGCGCTCGATCGCGAGCTCAACGACCAGGGGTATATCCTGCCCGGCCTGGGCGATGCCGGCGACCGGTTGTTCGGGACGCGGTGAGGGTGAGAAAGTGAGCGAGTGAGAAGGGTGAACGCGAGAAGGGCACACCGGACTGAGTCTGGTGTGCCCTTTTCTTTTTCACCCCCTCACTCGCTTACCCTCCCGCTCCGTTCACCCGAACCACTCGCGGGGGCAATCGCGCTGCTGGCGCGCGGCGTCGAGCACCCATTGCTGCGTTGCCGGATCGTCGATCTCGCCGGCGACACGACTGAACCACTCGGTCGATTGCCGCACATCGCCCGCGCGACGCCAGAGCTCTCCCACCAGGTAGGTCAGCACGGCACGCTCTTCGCGCGCGACGCCGTCGAAGCTCGCGAGCGCCTCCTCGAACTTCCACGCCGCCTTGCGACGGAAGAATCGCTCGGCCTCGGTGTCCGCCTCGTCCACGCAGCACCACGCAGCCCGCAGCAGCAGATCGGCCACGTGACGGACGTCCAGCGCCTGCCACTCGGCCACCTTCGCCGCCGCCTCGTACTTCTCCGATCCGAGGACGGCCGTCGTTGAGAGCTGTGGGGCGAGCTCGTTCCAGACGTGCTCGCGCAACCCGGGGCTCACGTCCGCCTCTTCGGTGAAGTCGCGCTCGGCACCCGAGTAACCGCACCGGTTGCACATGTGGATCAGATACGGAAGCGGTTGCGTGCCCGCCGCCCGCTCATGGAAGTCCGTGCGCTTCCCGCCGAACGAATTCGTCGAGATCACCTGCTGGGACTTGAAGCGCGTGTCACAGATGGGACAGCGCAGTTCGATTAGTTGCAGCGTGGTCATTGCCCTGCCTCCCGCTCCTGGCCGCCGTTCGCTGACTGAGATCAAAGGAAAGAAGCGTGCCACGTGCCGCCCACGCGTCCGGCTCGCTGCTTCGACATGGACGAGCGACGCGGGATCGGTGCCGTGGCCCGTGGGACGGAGCCGAGTTGTCGGTGAGCACCATAATGTGCGGTGGCGCGCGTTCGGGACACTCACGCTCGGCGATGAAATGATCTCTCTTGTTCGCGTCACCGGCCGCCGCTATCATTCCGCGTCCAACGCGCCCGCTGTCGGCGCAACCGTCCGCGCGACGGTCGCCCCGCCGCCCTCTCGCAGGTCGCTTCCCGGTCGAATGCTGATCAACCTGCTGCCCGATTTCTTCGCCGTACTCAATAGCACCGACCGCGTCGCCGCCTACCAGCGCTACTACAACGCCCACCGCCGTCTTCTCGAGCCCTACTGGCACAACTACGTCGTCGATCCCGAAGGTCCCCACTTCGGTGACGTCGTGCGAGCCACGGCGCTCGCGGATCGGACGGATCTCCAGGACATGCTCGAGCGCATCGACGTCGTCGCGCTCGCCCGTAGCACCGAGCAGCGCTGCGCCCAGCTGCTTGAGCAGGATGTCGACGTCGACATCGTGCTCATGGTCGGCGTGGGCGCGGCCAATGCCGGTGAGCTGGTGGTGGATGGACGCGGCGTCGCCTTCGCCTGCCTCGAACATTTCACGTCGGTGGCGAATCCGGACACCCAGGGCCTCGGGCTCGATCCGGAGCTGCTCCCGCTCTGGCTGGCCCACGAGATCGCGCACGCCATCCGCTACACCTCGCCCACGAGCCGCAGCGAGCTGCGCCAGCTGATCGACGCCGCGGGCGGCTACTACTCGTACTGGGACACCGGACGTCGCGCACCGCTGCGCGAGCTGCTGGTGAATGAGGGGTTGGCGGTGCATGCGTCACAGGTGATCAGTCCGGGTCATGCCGCCTGGGAATACTTCGGCTTCGGTCGGCGGCAGTACGCGCGTGTGCGAGAGCTCGAAGCTGTCATCGGCCGCGCCGTCGTGGAGGACCTGGATCGCGCGGGCCTTGGCCTTCGCCTGCGCTACCTCTCGGGGGGGATGAGCGACGAGGCGCGAACGGTCGATCGCTACGTGCTCCCGGAGCGCAGCGGCTACTTCCTCGGCGCGCGCATGGCGGAGCCGGCGATCAACGAGCGCGGAATGGCGTGGGCCGTTCGCGCGAGCGCGGCCGAGCTTGCCCAGCTCGCGCGGGCGGCTCAGGCCACCGCGTAAGGGCTACTTCCCCACACAGAAGCGCCGGAACACCGCATCGAGCACGTCGTCCACCTGCACGACGCCGATCAGCTCTCCGAGCGCATCCGCGGCGGCGCGCACGTGAATTGCCGCGACGCTCGCCGGCAGGGCGTCGGCTCGCCAGGCATCGCTGAACGCGCGCAGCTCCGCTGCCGCGGCGGCGACCGCCGCGTGGTGCCGCGCGGCGGTCAGGCCGGGCGCATCGAGTGCGGGCTCGCCGTGCTGTTGCCGAAGCTGTCGCTCGACGAGTCCAAGCAGTTCGCGCAGCCCGCGGCCGGTGTGGGCGCTCACCCGGACGTCCGCGTGTCGTTCGACACCGTGTGACGCCCGGTCGTCCTTCGTCGCGACCATGATCACCGGCGCGTGCGTATGGTGGCGCAGCGCCTCGACGGCGGCTTCCATCGACGCCGCATCATCCCCACAGGCCAACACCACGGCGGCCTGTCCGAGATAGCGGCTGGAGACCTGGATCCCCATGCGCTCGACGACGTCGGCGGTCTCGCGCAGTCCGGCGGTATCCACGAGACGAAGGGGCCAGCCCGGCAGATCGAGCACCGCTTCGATCGCGTCGCGGGTCGTGCCCGGCACTTCCGTGACGATCGCCCGCGCCTCGCCCAGCAGCGCATTGAAGAGCGACGACTTTCCGACGTTCGGTGCGCCGGCCAGCACGACGAGCGCTCCATCGTGCACGAGCGTCCCCCGCTCGCCGGTCACCAGCAGGGCGTCCAGCGCGTCGCGCAGCTCGGCTGCCGTGCCGTCGATCCTGGTGCGAGGAATCGGGCCGTCGTCCTCTTCGGGAAAATCGATGTCGTAGGCGAGCAGCGCTTCGAGATCGAGGATGCGGTGCCGGAGCGCGGCGACACGGCGCGACAGTCCGCCGTCGAGCTGGCGCAGTGCCATGCGCTGGGCCGCCGTGCTGCGCGCCTCGATCAGGTCCGCGACGCCTTCCGCCTGCAACAGGTCGAGCTTCCCGTTCAGGACGGCGCGGCGCGTGAACTCTCCCGGCTCCGCCTGGCAAGCCCCGGCGCGAATCACGGCCGCGAGCACCGCCGCTGGCGTCACGATCCCGCCGTGCGTGGTCAGCTCGAGCATGTCCTCTCCCGTGAACGACTGGGGAGCGTAGTACAGGATCGCGACGACCTCGTCGATCGTCGCGGTGGCACCGTCGCGAACCATGCAGCGGCTGGCATGTCGTGCGATCGTCGGGGGTGGGTCCAGGAGCGCGCGCGCCAGATCGCGAACGCCCGGCCCGCTCGCGCGGACGACGGCGAGCGCACCGCGCCCGGAAGACGTCGCAATCGCGGCAATCGTGCGGTCGTCGCGCACGGCCTCGGCGCCGGCGAGGCGAGCGGCGTCCGATGCCGTCACGCCCGGGCGGCGGGCCCCAGCGTCAGCGACTCGCCGGGCTCGATCACATGCACTCGCTCGCGAGCGTCGTGCTGGACGAGGCTCGCGCGCAATCGATCGATCGCGTCGTGTGCGCTCGCGGTGACGTGGCGAAACGTGCCCCAGTGATACGGCAGCATCGCGCGGGCGCGAAGGGTCTGGAAGAGCTGCAGCGCGTCATCACCCGTCAGGTGGCCGCGCCGAAACCCCGGCTTCCATCGCGGCGCATAGCCGATCGGCAGCAGCGCGATGTCCAGCTCCCGGTTCTGCGCCCAGAGCACCCCTTCCACCAGCTCGTGCGTCGATGGCGTGAGCGCGGTGTCACCGGCGAAGAAGGCGCTTTCGTCGTCGGTCTCGAGCAGGTACATGTTCGTCGCGCTCCGCCAACGATCGAACCCGTATCGATTTCCCTTGTGCGTCGCTCGGCCGGTGTGAACGCGCAGGGCGCTCCCGATCGCCACGCTCTCGCCGTCATCGAGCGGCGTCGCGTGCCGATATCCCTTCCGGTTCAGCCACCGCGCGACCGCCGACGGTGCGTAGAGCGGAATGTCGCGCGGCAGGCGATCGAGCGACTTGAAGGAGAGGTGATCGGCGTGCGCGTGCGTCAGCAGCAGGGCGTCGAGCGCCGGCAGCGCGTCCAGTGCCACGCCGGGTGCCGATACCCGCGCAAGGAGACGGCCCAGCGTGGGCTCGAAGTTCGGGTCCGTGAGGACACGAACGCCGCCGATCTGCAGGAGCAGCGTCGCATGTCCGATGTAGGTGATCTCCACGACTCTCCCTGCACTCGAGACCGGACCGTCGCCGTGCGCGCGGCCCGGATGCGTTGTTGGAACGAACGCGCGCTACGACCGTCGTTTCACGGCGTGACCCGGCCCGCTCGCGACGAGCGCCGGTGCCGGGCCGGCTTTGGCCCGTTCCCGTGCGAGCAGCCATTGCTGCGGAAGCGCGGCGATGTTCTGCACCGCGTAGTAGAGATTGAGGCCCGACGCGAAGTTGAGGAAGAGCACGGTGAGCATCACCGGCATCATGTACGTCATCATCTTGGCCTGCGGGTTTGGCGGCGCGCCCTTCATCCCGATCCAGGACATGATGAACATCGACACGCCCATGAGCAGCGGGGTGATGTAGAACGGGTCCTTCAGCGAGATATCCGGCAGCCACAGGAACGAGACGCCGCGGAACTCGATGGTGTTCTGGAACACGAAGTACAGCGCGAACAGGATCGGCATCGGCAGGAGCATCGGCAGGCAGCCCATCAACGGGCTGAGTGGGCTCATGCCGTGGTCCTTGTACACCTTCATGATCGCTTCCTGCTGACGCTTCGGATCGTCGCTGTGCTTCTTCTGGATCGCCTGCAGCTCCGGCTGTAGGCGCTGCATCTTCATGCTCGTCCGCATCGCCCCCTGGTTGAGGGGCCAGAGCGCGAGCCGGATCAGGACGCCGAACAGCACGAGGACCCAGCCGTAGTTCAGCTGCGTCGTCCGCTTCATCCACAGCAACGCCTTCATCACGATCGTCGCGAAGGGCTGCACCACACCCTGGAGCCATCCGCCATACGGGTTGACCTGATCGAGATCGGCGCCGAGGCGCTGCAGTCGCTCGAAATCCTGCGGACCGGCGTACAGGTCGAACGCCGCGCTTCCATCGCTCGCGAGGGGTTGGCTCACCGTGGCACTGGCTTCGCCCGCCACCTTCTCCTTGTGCGGCACGCCGCGCATCTGCAACACGGCGAACGGCTGCTTCGGAACGGCGCGATACGCGACGAGGAAGTACTTGTTCCGCGTCGCCACCCAGTCGAGCGGGCCCGGTTCGACGCGCACTTCCGTCGTGTCGAGCTTGGAGAAGCCGACGCTCTTCACCTCGCTGCGCTTCCGGTAGCTGACAGCAAGGTGCCCCATGTCGTCGAGGGTGTCCGGTTCGTTGGACACGAGCGTGCGGGGCAGGTCGACGAGCAGTGCGCTCCCGGCCGGTGCTCCGGTCACCGTTCCGGTGACGCGGACGAGAAAGCTGTCGGGCACGAACGCGTACGCGAAGCGAACGGGGTGTCCGGCGACGTCGCCGGTGTAGGACAGCACTGGCGCGGGGCCCGATCCGGGCTCCGTCGCTCGCATGGACACCGTATCGAGCGCGATGGTATCGCGGCCGAGCGCCAGTCGATAGTGGGCCAGCGCGGCGTTGGCGCGCACGAGCTCGACGCGTCGCTGCGCCCAACCCGGGCGTCGCGATGGGTAGCTGTCGAGCACCACGGATATCGGCGACGCGCCGCGGGACGAAAAGGCGTAGGTCGAGCGCGGCGTGCGGACGGTCGTCGTCTCGACCAGGGCGATCATTGGTGCCGAAACGCTACTATTCGTTGCCGGCAGCGTTTGTCCAGCCGGCCGGCGAGGTTCAGCCGCGGTGGAGCTGGTGTCGGCGCTCGCGACGCTCGGCAGTCGGCGCGTCGTGTCCGCGCGCACAGGCACGGTGGAACGGCGGTTCGCGCCCGGGAAGAGCAGCGGCGTGCCGACGATCACGATCGCCGTCAATACGAGGGCGAGGAAGAATCGCTTGTCCATAGTTGGGAGGG
>JBBQDE010000026.1:0-13520 GCA_038319425.1 Gemmatimonadales bacterium | reverse complement strand
AACCGCTCGCCCGTCACGCTGCTCGCGATGGCCGCGAGATCGCGCGCCGTGGCAACCTCGCCGGCGATGCGGAGAACGCGCGGCGTGTTGGGATCGAGCGCGGCGGCGGCAGTGTAGGCGGCGGTGTCCTTCGTCGTCGTGAAGTCCATGGGCTGGTCGGCGTTCTCCCAGTACACGACACGGCGGAACTTGAACAGGATGAACGGCGCCGGTCCGGTGAGCAGATCGGCGAACATGCCGTTCAGGATGGACGTCGCGGCGATCGGCGTGTCGTCGAGCCGCACGTTGAACTCCCGACGGAGGTCGAGATTGCGATTCCCTCCGTCCGGCATCTTCATGAAGTCGATGGCGAAGTCGGAAGGGATGAAGCGCGGGACACCGGCATCGACCGACGCCTGGAGGAGCGACGTCTGCACGTCGACGGTCACCTCCCGCAGACCCGAGAGCGTAGAGACGACGCACGAGCCGCCCCCGCATGCACGCGCGAGCTGCAAACCGTCACGATAGTCCGCCTCGGCGATCGCGACGCCGAGCTGCTGGAGCTCGACGATCTTGCCGCGGGCCGTTCCGGGACGCACGATGGCCCGGACGCGGGCACCGCGCGCCCGCAGCGCCCGGGCGACAAGCCCGCCGAGGTGCCCGGTGGCGCCTGCCAGCACGATGACCCTGTCTCCCATCCCCACCTCTGTCGCAAGTTGACCTCCATGCGAACGCTCACCCCGATCATTCTGTTCGCGGTGCTCGCGACTGTCGGCTGTTCCGGGTCGCCCGGTCCGCGGCCACCGGTGCCAGCGGAACCCACGAAGTCAACCGAGCCACCGACGCTCCTGTCACCGAGCGTCGATTCGGCGACATTGCAACCGGCAGACGTGGATCTCTCAGGCACATGGGCCACCGGCAGCGAGGGAGAACCCGCCGCGCGGAAGATCACGCTCAATCCGCAGTGCCTGTACAACCCGGGGGCGTGGGTGATCCAGCAGACCGGCGACACGCTCGAGGCGTGGACCTTTCCCGATACCTGGGACAAGGGCACCGCGTCGCAGGATCCCGTCGGACCACGAGCTGGTGCAAAGGGAAGGATCTCGGGACTCGACGTCACCATCCGCGACGGCGCGTCGCGCTATGTGCTCCGATACGACCGCGCGAGCGGCCATCTGCGTGGGACGCGAAACGGCCGGCCGTTCTGGGCCGTGCGGCAGGAGATTGTGCGGCTCCAGGAATGCATCCCCGTTCCGTAGCGCTTGGGGGCGATGCAGCGCCGGACATCTTGCGATCGCCGGCCGTTCGCGCAACACTATTGAAGGGTCGTACGTTCGGAACGTGGGACGCTTCCAGGAGGTCGTCATGCGCATTCGTCGAATCGCCGCTTTCGTGTTGTTGCTGCTCCCCGCTGCGTCGAGCGCGCAGCGCCGGCGGATACCGATCGTGGAGGGACGCAGGCCGGGGGAGCCGGTTCCCCTCTCGCCGCAGCCGGCGCCGATCGCGCGGGAGCTCGCCTACCGCCGGTTGCGCGTGTCCATCGAGAGCTACCCGCTGATCACCTACGCCCAGGCACCTGGCTTCACGGCGGCGGGCGGCAGCTCCGCCTGGACGTCGTTCGGCGCAGGGACGCGCGCGGAATATCGTCTCAGCCCGCATGCGGCGGCGACGATGGACATGACGTCGTCGTTCGCCGGCAGCCCGGTGATCGTGCAGACGGCGGAGATCGGCACACGGCTCGGTCCGGAGCGCTCCGACGACCGGCTCTATCCGTTCGTCGACCTCCGTGCCGGCTACATCTCGGCCTACGACCGGAGCCTGGGCTCGAGCAACGACAACCTGTACGGCTACCCGACGCAGGGCGTGTACGGCGCACGCTACAGCAATGGGTTCGGCGGGGTGGCCGGCGCCGGGGTGGAGTACGCGCTCACGCGAACCTTTTCGCTGACGACGAGCGGGTCGGTGATGCGCAGCCACATGACGGCGCGCGACTTCGGGAGCACGCAGACGGTGGTGCCGAGCTTCGCGATGACGTCGTTCCGCTATACCATCGGGGTCAAGTACAACCCGGTGCGGATGGTAATGCCGTAGCGAGTCACTCGTCGACGATCATCCCGCTCCGGAGCCTTTTCCTATCGGTTGCCGAGGAGGATGAACGCAAGCAACGCGACACCACACTAGGGAGCTCTGGATCCGTCCCGATTTTCGCGACGCAGCGTGTCCAGCTGCGGCTCGACGCCGGGCCCCCACCGGAACTCGCCGATGACCGTCGCGCAGGCGAGCGTGCCGTGAAACTCCGCCGGTCGGTCGAACATGTCAAAGTGGAGGGTCAGCGCACCACTCGTCGTGTCGAGCCTGATCTCCTTGAGGGGACTGTACTGACCCAACACGCCCTCGGCGAGCGCGACCCTTCCGCCCCAGCTCGTGCCGAGCCGAACGAGCTGCAGATCCGTGCCGAGTTGATCGCCGGTCTCCTCGTGCACGCGGAGACTGCTGAAGTGCAGAGTGTCGTTCGGCGGGCGCAGCGAGTCCGCGAGCAGGCAGGGCAGAGTTGCAACGGCGGGCGCCGGCGGCGGCATGACCGCCGCAGCGGGCGGCGCCGTTGTGCGCGCGGTGTCGGCTGGATGCGAATCGCCGGCGCTGCAGGCGATGAGCGCACCAAGGGCGGCGAGAGATGCGAGCTGCGGTAGCGTCAGGGTCATGGTATGATGATGCGATCAGGCGTCGGCGAGCCCACGGCGCGGCGCGTCGGCGAGCGGAGCGACGCGGGTGCGGCCGTACGCGATCCAGGCGGTGACGACGCCGACGACGGCGGGGAAGATACCGGCCAGAACGCCCATGCCCATGATGCTGACCAGGGTCGCGCCGATCATGATGATCGTGAGGCCGGCGGCGGCGAGCGGGGTGAGCCGGGTACGAACCCGCGTCAGGCCGGGCAGCACCAGCCCGAGGGCGCCGAGGCACTCGCAGACACCAATGAAGTAGAGGAAGGCGAGCGGGAGGACGACGGGACCCTCCTGCATCTTCGCGGCGGGCATGATGAACTTCGTGGCGCCGGCGAAGAGGAAGAGCAGGGCCGTGAGGACCTGGGCGGTCCAGAGCAGGCGGTTGGCGGTCTTCGCGCGCGAGGTCGGCATGGCGGTTCTCCGGTTGCGTTTAAGCGGCTCGGGGGCCCGAGGAGTTCGGGCGAGTGGCTGCCTCTCACCATCACGTCGAACGAGCGGGCGCCGGATCGACATCGCCCGGGGAAAAAGAGAAACGCGGATGACGCCGGGGGTCGCCCCGAGGTCATCCGCGGAACGCGGCGCGACTAGCGACCGTCCAGCAGCACGTAGGTAAACGCCGCGAGCACAAAGAATAGTGCGCCGAGGGTGGTGAACAACGCGGCTGGGCGCTGATACCGGAGGCCGGTGTCGGTGAACTGGTCGCGTCGGACCCAGTCCCCGTCCTACCCGGGCGTGGTCTGGCGATCGGTCACGCCGGGCTGACGGTGGCGATGCATCGCCCATGCGTAGACAGTGGCGATCGCCAACGAGACCAGGCTACAGGCTGTCAATGCACCACAGGCGAGCAACTGGATGGACATGGCGCGAATTGGGTTGAGCGGATTGGGGCGGGCCAGCAGGGACGCTCCCCATCTCCCCTTCCCGAAGGTGAGAAATTCTCTCACCCACCCATCACCGCAGCCGCGGCGCTGTCTTTCTCGGTGCCACGCCACACTCCGGCCACGCCGCTGGCGCATCGCCGCCGCGACCAGCGCCACCACCCGCACCCGGATTCGCCGCCGCGAAGCGCGCGCGCTGCTCCGCCACCGCCTTCACGATGTCCACGCGCTCGCGCCCGATCATCGAAGGATCTTCACTGGCGAGATACACCAGCATCGCCGCCAGCGTAGCATTCGCCTTCAGATCGTCGAACACAATCTTGTCGTACGTGTCCCGCTCCGTATGCCAGGTCTCGTTGCCATAGTTCCAGTTCAGCGACCCCAGAGAGAATCCCGGCAGCCCCGCACACGCGAACGACGCATTGTCGCTCCCGCCGCCTGACGGCACACCAGGCCCGCCGTACGTGATCTGCTGCTGGAACTCCGTCGGCAACTTCGCGATGTAGCTCCGCAGATGCACATCGCCGTCGACGAGACCCGACGCGTCCATCCGCACCACGCGCCCCGTCCCGTTGTCCTGGTTGAACAGCGCCTGCAGTCCCTTCGCGATCTCGGGATGATCCTCGCGGAATGCCTTCGAGCCGACGAGTCCGTTCTCCTCGCCGGTCCAGTGGCCGACGACGATCGTGCGCTTCGGGTGCGGATACACCTGCCGCAGGATCCGCATCGCCTCGAGCATCGTTACGGTGCCGGTGCCGTTGTCGGTCGCGCCGCTGCCGCCGTCCCACGAATCGAAGTGCGCCGACATCATCACGTACTCGTCCGGCTTCTCGCTGCCGCGCACGGTCGCGACGATGTTCGACATCGGCTGCTCGCCGAGCTGCTCGGCATCGAGGTTCATCCGCACCTGCGGGTTGCTGCCGCGCTCCGCGAGCCGGAAGAGCAGCCCGTAGTCCTCGCACGACACGCTCAGTGTTGGCGACCGGGTGTTGTACGTCTCGAAGATCGAGCGCGTGCCCACGGCATTGGTCGGGCGCGACGTGATCACGCCGGCGACGCCGGCCTCGTCGAGCCGGAGACCGAGGCCACCACCCGCCAGCGCGACGCTGTAGCCGGTGCCGCGCACGCTCGGACCGCCCCACTCGCGCGTCACCTGCGCGCGCGCGCTGTCCATGCGTGCGCGTGTGGCCGGCGTGGCGAACTCGGTGAAGTCGGCGGTCGGGCGACAGGTGGGCTGCGGCGCGCTCACGAGCACAAGCTTCCCCTTCGCCTGCGGCAGCCACTTCAGGAACTCGCTGCCGTCGGCGAAGCGCGGCAGCACGATCGTCCCCGCGGTCACGTCGCGGCCGTTCGTACCCGGGCTGTAGCCCACCATCGTCGCCTCGAGCGTGCGGACGCGCGGGCTCACGAGATCCACGTGCGAGTAGCCGCGCCGCCATCCGCGCCACGTGCCGTAGCGCTCGTTCTTGGCGTCGATCCCCCAGCTCGCGTACGTTTTCAGCAGCCAGTCCTGGGCGGCGCGCTGGCCGGGCGACGCGGCGAGCCGAGGACCGATCGAATCGAGCAGCGCGCCGGAGAGCTCCATCGTGCGCGAGCTGTCCATCCCGATCGCCCAGATGTGCTTCAGCACGGGATCGTCGGTGGGGAAGGTCTGCGCGGCGACGCCCTGGAACGGCGCGGCCAGGGCCAGGGTTGTGAGTGCAGCAGCGAAAAGGCGACGCATCATCGAAGGGACGGTGAGGGTGGTGCGGGGTATCAGCCCCGTCCACAGGATACGGGGCAGTAGGCCCGGACGCTGTCAGGCCCTATTCTGTAGTAGGCGAAGGTTCACACCGTGGCAGGACAGACCCCGATGGACGCCACCCGTCCGACGACGACGACCCCTGAGCGCAGCGTCCCCTCCGGGCCCGACGCGCCGTCGCGCCTTGCGCTCTTTCTCGCCGCCGAGCTGCGCCGGGCCCGCACGGAGCTGGTGCGCCGGTGGCTCGACCGGATCGTGGCACGGGTGAGCGTCGACCAGAACGACGTCTTTCCCACCGATGAGCTGCTCGACCACGTGCCGATCCTCGTGGACGGCATCGCCGACTACGTCGAATCGAACGGCATCAGCGACGAAGGGCGCATCCCGGTGGAGGCGAAGGCGATGGAGCTCGGCGCCCTCCGCCACGCCCAGGGCTTCGACGCGTACCAGATCCTGAAGGAGCACGAGATCCTCTCGGGGATCCTCTTCACCTTTCTCGGCGAGGCGCTGTCGCGAGCCGAGCCGGCCGACGTCATCCCGGCGGACGTTGCGCTCACCTGGCGGCGGGTGGCCGAGGCGACCGACGAGATCCGCCGGGCGACGATGACGCACTTTCTCCGCGTGTCGGCCGAGCAGGTGCGGCAGCGCGAGGAGCGGCTGCGCCGGTTCAACCGCATGGTGTCGCACGAGCTGAAGAACCGCATCGGTGCCATCCGCGGCGCGTCCACGCTGCTCGGCGAGCCCTGGCTCGAGGAGAACCAGCGCGAGCGCTTTCTCCGCATCATCTCGCAGAACGGCGAGGGATTGCAGCGCGTGCTGGAAAACCTCACCGCGCTCTCGCGCCTCGACGGCGAATCGCGCCAGCATCGCAACGTGCTGCTGCCGCAGGCGGCGGCGGAGGTGGTGCGCCAGCTGCGCGACGCGGCGAAGCTCGCGCACGTGGACGTGCACATCGACCCGGAGATTCCGACCGTGGAAGTGGACGCGGCCGCGGTGGAGCTCTGCCTCGCGAACTACGTCTCGAACGCCATCAAGTACGCCGATTCAGCAAAGCCGGAGCGCACGGTCGAGATATCGGGTGAGCTGATCGTCCCGTCCCCGGCGCGTCCCGGTGAGCTGATCGTCCGCGTGCGCGACAACGGGCTCGGCGTGCCAGCCGCATCGCGCGAGCACCTGTTCGAGCAGTTCTTCCGCGCGCACGCCGCAACGGTGACGGCGGAAGGCACGGGACTCGGCCTCAACATCGTGCAGGAGACGGTCGCGTCGCTCGGCGGACGCACGTGGGCCGAGTTTCCGGATGAAGGAGGAAGTGTCTTCGCGTTCGCGCTTCCGTCGCGGCGCGAAGAGGACACGGCGGCTGCGGGTGTGCGGCGGCCGGACGTGAGCGCGGTGACAGCTGTGCCGGCGTCGAGCGAGGCGCCCGCGGCGGGGTAGCGAGTGTCGCGCGTTACCACTCCCTCCCGCCGCGCGCACGGAAGTCGCAACATTGCATGTGATGTCCGCCGCCGACCCCCTCGCCGACTTCCATCCCGTCGTCCGCCGCTGGTTCACCGAGACCCTCGGTGAGCCGTCGGCGCCGCAGCGCGCGGGCTGGCCAGCGATCGCGCGCGGCGAGGACACGCTCATCCTGGCGCCCACCGGCACGGGGAAGACTCTCGCCGCCTTCCTCTGGGAGCTGAACGCGCTGATCACGGAAGGACTCGAGGCGCCGCTCGCCAATGCGGTGCACCTGCTCTACGTATCGCCGCTCAAGGCGCTCAACAACGACGTGCAGCGCAACCTCGAGACGCCACTCGGCCAGCTGAAGCAGCGGTTCGAGAGCGAGGGGGAGCGTTTTCCGGAGATCCGCGTGGCGGTGCGCACGGGCGACACGCCGGCCAGCGCTCGAGCGAGGATGCTGCGCAAGACGCCGCACATCCTCATCACAACGCCGGAATCGCTGCACATCCTGCTCACGAGCGTACGCGGACGCACGATGTTCAGCGCGCTGCGCGCCGTGATCATCGACGAAATCCACGCCGTGGCGGCGACGAAGCGCGGCGCGCACCTGGCGCTCACGCTCGAGCGCCTCGCTGCGCTGGCGCCGGACGCGCCGCAGCGCATCGGACTCTCGGCGACCCAACGGCCGTTGGACGAAGTGGCGCGGTTTCTGGGGGGAATGCGGTCGGGCGGTGACGACCAACCGCTCGACCGCCTCACCGATTCACCGCCCAACCGCTTCACGGCGTTCCGCCCCGTGCAGATCGTCGATTGCGGTCTGGTGAAAAAGATGGAAACCAGTGTCGTCTCCCCCGTGGACGACCTCGCGAACGTGGGCGGGACGATCTGGACCTCGGTCGCGCCGCTGGTGCTGGACCGAATTCGCGGCGCGCGAACGACGCTGGTGTTCGTGAACAATCGCGCCCAGGCGGAGCGGATGGCGGCGCGCGTGAACCAGCTCGCCGACGAGGAGATCGCGCTGCCGTATCACGGCTCGCTGTCGCGCGAGCGGCGCTTCCTGCTCGAGGAGCGCCTGAAAGCCGGCGAGCTGCGCGCCGTCATTGCCACCAGCTCCCTCGAGCTTGGCATCGACGTCGGATCGGTCGACCTGGTCATCCAGCTCCAGAGCCCGAAGCGCGTCGCCGCGGCGCTCCAGCGCGTCGGGCGCGCCGGCCACTCGCTCGATGCGACGAGCCGAGGCGTGTTCATCCCCACCTTTCGCGACGACGCGCTGGAGCAGCTCGCGATCCTCGACGCCATGCGCACGGGCGACGTGGAGCCGCCGAAGGTGGTGCAGAACGCACTCGACGTGCTGGCGCAGCTCGTCGTCGCGATTGTGGCGAGCGACACGCCGGAGTGGACGAGCGCCGGGCTGTTCGACTTCGTGCGCCGCGCCTATCCGTATCATGCCCTCTCACGCCTGGCGTTCGACGAAGTATTGGGCATGCTGTCGGGCAAGTACCCGAGCGACGTGGCGGCCGAGCTGGATGCGCGCATCCACTGGGACCGGATCACCGACCAGCTCTCGCCAACGCGCGGCGCACGCATGGTGGCGACGATCTCCGGCGGCACGATCCCCGACCGCGGGCTGTACACGGTGAACCTGGCCGACAAGACTCGGCTCGGCGAGCTCGATGAAGAGTTCGTGCACGAGTCGCGGGTCGGCGACGCCTTCCAGCTCGGCTCCAGCACGTGGCGCATCCGAGCGATCGAACACGATCGCGTGATCGTGGTGCCAGCCCCGGGGGCGCCGGCGCGCATGCCTTTCTGGCACGGCGAGTTCATGGCGCGGTCGAGCCACCTCACGGCCCGAGTGGGCGCGCTGCGCCGCGAGCTGGACGAAGCGCGCACGCTGGAAGATCTGGTGGAGATCCAGCGAACGCATCACGCCGACGAGCCGACCGTGCGCTCGCTCGTGGAATACGTGCAGGCGCAGCGCGCCATCACGCGCATCGTCCCCGACGACACGCATCTCGTGCTCGAGCACTTCCGCGACGAGGTGGGCTCGGTGCGGATGGTGCTCCACGCCCCGTTCGGCGGCCGCGTCAACGCGCCGTGGGGCATGGCGCTCGGCCGCCACATGCGAGAACAGCTCGGCATCGACGCGCAGGTGCAGACGACGGACGACGGGCTGATGCTCCGGCTGCCCGACATGGGCGCCGCGCCGCCGGTGGAGGCGATTCGCACGCTCACGGTGGAGGAGGCGGAGCGGCTGGTACTGGAGGAAGTGGGACAGTCGTCGCTGTTCGGGGCGCGGTTCCGCATGAACGCTGCGCGCGCGCTGCTGCTGCCGCGCGGCAACCCGCGTTGCCGGATGCCGCTCTGGCTCCAGCGCCTCAAGTCGCTCGACCTGCTGCAGGCGGTGCGCGGGTATCCGTCGTTCCCGATCCTGGTCGAAACGTACCGGGACGTTCTGCAGGACGCGTTCGACATGGCGGGGCTGCGCGACGTGCTCGGCAAGATCGCGTCGGGCGACATCACGATCCGCACGGTCGAGACGGAGATCCCGTCGCCATTCGCGGCGTCGCTCCAGTTCGGGTTCGTGATCGACCACATGTACGGCAAGGATGCGCCGAGGGCGGAAGAGCGTGCAGCGCTCTTGTCACTAGATCGGGCGCTGCTGGACGAGCTGATGGGCGGCGAGGGCGCGGACGACACGACGCTCGCCATGCTCGACGAGCTGCTCGCGCGACGGCGGGGCACGGCGCCCGGCCGACAAGCCCGCGATGCCGACGAGCTGGCGATTCTCGTCGATCGAGCCGGCGATCTCACGCGTGACGAGCTGGAAGCGCGCATCGCACCGCCGGTGGAGTGGCGCAGAGGCGATCCGCTGGTCGCGCTGCTCGCGAGCGGGCGCCTGCTCGGCGTGATGGTGCCGAACGCGCAGGGGGTGGCGCAGCGGTTCACTCTCGTGGACAGCTACGGCCGCTACGCCGCGGCGTTCGGCGCAGATGCGCTGGCGACGGTTGCCGCCGGCGTGACGCTCGAGCCGCGCCTGGCGAGCGAGGTCGTGCCCGAGGTGCTGCGCGCGGCGGTGCTCACGCCGAAGGCGGCGCGGCGCGAGATCCTCGCGCGCTTCGTCGCGCTCGCCGGCCCCGTGTCGGTGGACGACGTGCGCGCGCGCTATGACTTCGACGCGCTTTGGGTGCAGCGGCGTCTCGAGGAATGGGAGAAGAACGACGTGCTGGTGCGCGGCGTGTTCGGCGGCGAGCGCGATGTGACCCGATGGAGTTCGCGGCGGCTGCTCGAGCAGGCGCGCCGGCGAGAGCTCGCCAAGGCCCGGCAACAGATCGAGGCGGTCGGCATCGATCGCTTCGCGCGCTTCCTCCAGCGCTGGCAGCATCTCACGCCCGACGCGCAGCTCGACGGCAGCAACGGGGCCGTAACGGTGATGGCGCAACTGTACGGGCTCGCGCGGCCAGCCGAAGGATGGGAGCGCGACTACCTGCCGGCGCGGCTGGAGCGCTACGACGCCGATGCACTCGCGCGGCTCGCCGCGTCGGGCGCGCTGGTGTGGGCGGCGGAGCCGCGTGCCGATGCGTCCGCGGCCGGCGCGCCGACGATCGGGCGTGTGCGCTTCTTCGCGCGCGGCACGGGACGTCTCTGGCTTGGCGAGCCGCCGGACGATGCGGGCCTCGGCGACAACGCGCGGGCGGTGCGCGAGGCCCTGCGCGCCGGCGGGGCGTCGTTCACGGCGGACGTGTCGGCCGCGACCGGGCTCGGTGCGCAGCAGACGCGCGATGCGCTGCGCGAGCTGGTGGCGGCGGGCATCGCGACCAACGACACCTTCGACGCGTTGCGCGACGTGCTCCGCTGGAAGCCTGTGTTTCCGATCCGGCGTCGCGACGAGCCCGATCCGGCGCGCTGGCTGCCGGCGAATTTCACGCCATCGGCTCGTCCCATCGTGCAGCGTCGCGTGAATCCGCGGCGACTCGCGAAGTGGAAGCGCCCCGACCGCGAAGCGCTCACCACGTGGGGCGGGCGCTGGTCGCTCGTGCACTCACCCGGCACGCTCGGTCCCAAGGCCGACGAGCAGGCGATGGCCGAGGGAATCGCGCGGCAGTGGCTGGCGCGGTACGGCATCGTGTCGCGCGACTGGTGGCGCCGCGAGCGACCTGCGGTGGGGTGGCGCGAGATCTATCACGAGCTGAAGCGGCTCGAGTACCGGGGGGACGTGCGGCGCGGTTACTTCGTGGCGGGGCTCGCGGGCGCGCAGTTCGCGCTGCCGGAGGCGGTGGAGATACTTCGTGCGTCGCTGACGGGAGAGGAGCCGATGGTGGTGTTCGCGGCGAGCGACCCATCGAATCCCTACGGCCTGCCGCTGGCGGCGGGCATTGCGCCCGATCCGCTCGCGCGGCCGCGCGGCGCGGGCGCGCTGCTCGTGACGCAGGCCGGCGCGATCGTGCTGGTGGCCGAAGGACGCGGGTCGAAGCTGCGGGTGTCGGAAGGGGCGACGCCGACGGAAGTGCGCGACGCGGCGAAGGCGCTCGTCGAACGGCTCGTGATGCGCCCGCGCCGAGGCCGGATGCGCGACCTGACGGTGGACACGGTGAATGGTGAGCGCGCGGCGAGCTCGCGATGGGCGGACGCGCTGCGCAACGCGGGCTTCAAGGGGATGGGGACGGGGCTGCGATACTATTCCGGCCCGTGACGCACCACGCGTCGACGCAGGTCGCCGAGGTTGTCAGGCGGCGTCGTAATATGCGTTGATCGCCCAAGTGCTCAGGTCGACCGCGAGCAGCTCGGCGTCGCAGACGGGGGCGCCCGGCGTGGCGGCGGTGATCGTAAACGCCAGCCGGCATTTCACCGCGATGAGCGCGATCTCCGGCGGGAGTCCCGCGTCGCGCATCAGGCGCATGAACTCGCCCACGGCGCCCCGGATGGTGGCGCGATGCAGCGCCGCGAGCGCCCGCACTCCTCGCAGCGTTTCGCGCTCCTCGGCTTCGGTCTCCAGCGTGGGCCGCACCGTGCGAACGCGACGGATGGCGACGCGATCGCGCTCGACGACGATGGCGTGGCGGTTGTAGCCGAGCACCGCGACATCGAGACGCGCGCGCGCGGCCGAGACTCCTGGACCGTCGGGGATTGATGGGGTGGTGTCTGGGTGGCTCACGACTGCACCGGCACGCGGGCGTCGCCAGAAGCGCCGTTGGGCATCGCCGCGGAAGCGGCCCACGGCGCCTGGTGGAACAACGCGCCGTCAGCAAACAGACGATGCAAGGATGTGTCCGCGGGTGTCTTGGAATATATATAAATATATATTTATATGACCGTGCGTTACTACGGCGTTGATGGGATTATGAGCTGCTCAGATATCGACGCGAATCATTCCGTCCCGTCACGTCAGCTTCTCTCGCCGAACAATCGGGTGTTCTCATGGATGCGGCGCGGCTGAGCCAGAACGAGACTGTGCAGATCGCTCTGCGGCACAGCTTGCGGCCCGAATCCGGAGCCTCTATCGTCTCGCGCTCGAGAAAACCCCATCTCGCCACCACGACGCGCAGCAGTCGCGCTCGCCACATCTTTGCCGTGGCCAGACTTGCGGAGGAAATCCGGGACCCATATCCTCTCGCGCCCGTGTAAACCCATGTTCCCGCGATGCTGTGGGGGCACACAGACGCCGGATCGCTCCGGCACATCCTCATTTCGGTCAGGAGACCCCACCATGAGGAGATTTGCTGTGGCGGCGCTCGGCTTCGGCCTCGCTGCCTGTTCAGATGTTCCCGTTGCTCCAGGCACGGCCCTCGCCCCGACGGCCGCCACGTTCGCCAAGGGTACCGACGGCGTGCCGATCGCCGGCCGCTACATCGTTCGCTTCCGCGACGACGAGCAGGACGTCGATGGCCAGTCGAGCCGGGTCGCGACGAAGCATGCCGCGAAGATCGCCCGCGTGTACAAGTGGGCGCTGAAGGGCATGGCGATCGAACTTCCCGACGCCGCGGTCGCCGCACTGCGCGCCGAACCGTCCGTCCTGTCGGTGGAACAGGACCAGACGGTCACGATCTCGATGACGCAGGCCGGCGCGACGTGGGGCATCGACCGCATCGACCAGCGTACGCTGCCCCTGAGCGGCACGTACACGTACAACGCCGACGGCACGGGCGTGACGGTGTACATCATCGACACGGGGATCAACTTCACCCACACCGAATACAACGGGCGCGCCTTCACGGGCATCGACGAGGTCACCACGGGCGGCACGGCCGCCGACTGCAACGGCCACGGCTCGCACGTGTCGGGTACGGTCGGTGGCACGACCTACGGCGTCGCGAAGCAGGTGAAGCTGGTGGCGGTGCGCGTGCTCGACTGCTCCGGCTCGGGCACGACGTCGGGCGTCATCGCCGGCATCGACTGGGTCACGGCGCAGAAGAACGCCAATCCGTCCGTGCCGAGCGCGGCGAACATGAGCCTCGGCGGCAGCGTGTCGGCGACGCTCAACACGGCGGTGAAGAACTCCGTGGCGGCCGGTGTCGTCTATGCGGTGGCCGCCGGCAACGACGGCGGCGATGCCTGCCTGCACTCGCCGGCTGCCGAACCGACGGCGATCACGGTGGGTGCCACCGACATCAACGACGGCTTCGCGTCGTTCTCCAACCGCGGCTCGTGCGTGGACATCAACGCACCCGGCGTGAACATCACGTCGTCATGGATGGGCAGCACGACCGCGACGAACACGATCAGCGGCACCTCGATGGCCACGCCGCACGTGGCGGGCAC